>USOZ01000082.1 GCA_900556525.1 uncultured Oscillospiraceae bacterium
AAAAATAAGGCGAAAATTATCGGTATCGCTTCTGCGGCGGCAGTTGTCGCGGGCGGCGGAAGTCACAGGCTTTGTCGTCGTGGTTGTCGCCTTTGTTGTGGTCGTCGGAGTCGTAACCTTAGCTGTCGTCGTAGTTGTAGTCGTAACCTTAGCCGTAGTCGTGGTTGTAGTCGTCTTACCCTCGGTCGGCGCAGCCGTGGTTTTCGCCGTTGTCTTTTTGGTAGTCTTGGCGGTCGTCTTTGCCGTAGTTTTCGAGTTTTTTTCCGTTTCTTTCGGAGTTGTCGTCACAGCCGCTTCTTCGCTGTAATACGCGGCATTTCCGCCCGAAGTCGGAATTTCTCCGCCGCCCGACGAAAGCATAGCAACAGCGGTAATTATTCCGCCGACCGCGACAACTGCCGCCGCAGAAGCGATACCGATAATTTTCGCCTTATTTTTATTTTTGGGAACTTCGGTCTGCGCCTGCGCTATTGCCGAGGTTTCCTGCACCGTAACGGCTGTCGGCTGAACATTGTTCTCCCGAACGGTCTGAACCGTTTTCGGCAATTCTCCCTTGGCTGTCTGAGCGCCGCTGTCAGCCGTATTTTCCGCCTGCGCGGGCGCTTCTTCCCTTTTATCTTCGGGAAGAACGATAGGCTTCGGCGCATAATTGATCTTTCTCAGCGCGTTGCGAAGCTCGAAAGCGTCCTGATAGCGGTCGGCAATGCGAAGTTCCAGCGAATGTTCGATAACCTCCCAGAGCTGTCCCTCAATATCATATTTATTTGAAAGAAACTCCGCGTCGTCGTCCATTCGCGTCATGGGGTCATCTAAGCAGTCCTGCGTCAGCGCATAGTAAAGCGTAGCGCCGAACGAATAAATATCCGTCCAAGGTCCCTGCTTTCCGCGTTTCTGATATTGTTCAAGCGGCGCGAAGCCCTGCTTTAATATTACTGACATACTTTTCGGGTTATCCGCGAGCACCTGCCGCGCCGCCCCGAAGTCTATGAGCTTTATGTTCCCGTCGCGGCAAATCATGATATTGTCGGGAGAAATGTCGCGGTGAAGAACATTTATGCTATGTGCGATTATAAGTGCGCCCGAAACATTATCCGCGATAAAAAGCGCCTCCTCGGGCGAGAGAACGCCGTACTTTGCAATGTAGCTTTTAAGCGTACAGCCGTCGAGCAGCTCCATTACAAAATAAGCCGTGTCATTTTCATAGAAAAATTCGTAAACGCTCACGATAGCGGGATTTCCGTTAAAACGTGAAACAAGGCTTGCCTCCTCGTAGAATTTTTCAATGCCGTTTTTGAATACAGCCGCTTCTTCCGAATCCGTCATAACGACCGTGCAGCCGTCGCCGCCTCTAGCCGCAAGCGCGCTCGGATAGTATTCCTTTATCGCGACCTTTTTTTCATTTTTTATATCGTAGGCGAGGTAGGTTATGCCGAAGCCGCCCTTTCCGATGACCTTTCCGACGATATATTTTCCGAGAAGCACGCTTCCTGCCGCAAGTACGCCTACTTCCTCTCTCGCGCCTGCCTTTTCAAATCCGCAAAAGCGGCAAGGCTCGCTTTCTATTTCGCTGAGGCAGCATTCGCACAGCTTTTTTCCGTTAATCTCAATCATTCTTCCGCTCCTTGTAACGGTAAAACCGAATTATCGGAATAGTCCGACACACCGACGGTCACATCTTCCGTACCGACGTCTTTTAGAAGATACATCAAACCCGCGCCGACAAGCATTCCCGCAGCCGCGATAAGTGCCGCAGCTGCGACAAGCGCCGCTTTTCTGTTTTTCTTTTTGGGTGTAGTTCCGCTGCCGCGCGCTTCTTCCGCGTGAATTATTCCGCATACGACCGAAAAATTATCACATTCACATTCCGAACGCTTCAGATGCCTGCGCAGCATATATTCCGCCCATTTTTCCGCCGACTCCGCTTTTAGCAGGTCGATTTCCATTTCGGCTTCATAGACGTATTCCCAAAAGCCGTCGCTGCAGATCAGAAAAGCGTCGCCGTTGCGCAGTTCGATAGCGTCATACTCTTTCGGCGGCTTAAGCTCCGCGTCGTTTCCGAGCGCTTTGAGCAGTTTTGAGCGATCCTCGTTATAACGTATCTGTTCCTCGGTCATCATTCCCGCGTCGACCGCCGCCTGACAAACGGAATGATCCTTCGTCCTGCAAAGCAGCCGACCGTTCCGGAAGAAATAGACCCTGCTGTCACCGACGTTCACATACCCGAATTTGCCGTCCTCGATAAACGCCGCCGCAACGGTGCTGCGTGAGTTGTTCCCGAGCGAATACACCGCCGCGTTTGCGCCGCTGAGGAGACAGGCGGGGGATTTCCCGAAAAAATCCCCGTAATTCTGCGAAATATAATTTACCGCGCACGCCGAAGCCTCTGCGCCGTTGCCGTGTCCGCCAAGTCCGTCGGCGACAACGAACGCATTTTCTCTGCAAAGCGTGCTGTCCTCATTTTCCGGATATTTTCCGCGGTTTGAATAGCTGAAACTGTCTATATACATAAAATTTTCCTTAATCTCAGGCGTTTTCGCCTTTATTTATTACTCAGAACTTTATCTGGAAAAGCTGGTCGCGGCTTCCGAGATAGAAATACTCGTCGCATTCGATTTTTGCGGGAACGTTTGGCTGGAGCTTTACTCCGCTTCCGAGGAATGTTCCGTAGCTCGAGCCCTTATCGGTTATAACATAGCCCTTGCCCTCGCGCACTATCTGGCAGTGAACGCCCGATATTCCCTGCGTGTTTACAGGGAAACACACATCGCAGGTCGCAGAGTTGCGCCCTATTGTAATAACGTCGTCGAAGTTGTAGCTTTTTCCGCTGAGAATGCCCGCAATGCAGACAATGACCGCGCCGCTCTTCGGCTTTTCGGGCGCTTTGACGTTACCCGTCTTGTTTCCCTTAGATTTTTTTACAATTACGATAATGATAACAACTGCCGCAGCGGCAACCAGAACTGCGCCCGCAATAATGATCACGGGTACAATATCGAACGTCAAGTCGGTAGAAAGCACATACCCCGTTTCGTCGCGGGTTATCAGCTTCAGAAGCTCGTCAATACACACCGCGTAGTTCTTTTTATCGCCGTTCGAGCGAAGCGTATTCGAGAAAGTGTTTATGCCGACAACTTCACCCTTGGAATTTACGAGAGGTCCGCCCGAATTGCCGCTTGCAATATCAACGTCGATCTCATAAACGGAAACCATGGTGTTTCCCTTGTCTACATATGTCTGCTTTGAAATTCCGCCTTTGGTTATGGAAATGTCCGACTGGTCGAACGCGTGATAATCGCGCTCAAGAAGTCCTATTCCGGGGTATCCGAGCGCGGAAAATGTATCGTCGAGGTCAATATCCGACGAGGTGCAGATCTTCAGCGCCTTGCGTTCCGAAGTCGCTTCGGGCAGCTTCAGTACGGCAATATCCCTCGCCGTATCGTACACTACAATATTCGGAGCCATATACTTGTTCGCAGCCGCCGAAAAATAAACCACAGCGGTTGTTTTTGCGCCGGAATCGTCCGAAACAACGTGCGCGTTCGTGATAATATACTGCACGGGCTTATCCGGGTCGCCTATCGCGAACCCGCTTCCGCTTCCGTACGCCGTTTCTATGTAGACAACGCTTTCCTTTGCCTCGCTCGGAGAAAACGCCGAGCCGATAACGCACATCATCGTCGCAGCAACCGCAGCGGAAATGAACGCAGAAATAATTCTGAATGTTTTTTTCATGTCAATACTCCTCTATTCATTTTTGTGAATATTATTCAGTTTTCAGAAAATCCGAGAATAACCGAAGTAAAATTGTCCTGATTTTCATATCCTTTTTTGAGGACTTCGGAAATGATCCGATCGGCAGCCGCCTGCGGATTATCCCTAAGAATAGCGGCAAGTTCGTCCTCTTCCAGTGCGTTGTAAACACCGTCGCTGCATATAAGCAGCTTATCGCCGTCGAGCGGCAGAAACGGCGTCACGTTCGTTTCCACATAAACCTCGCCGCTGTCGCCTATGTAATGCGTAAGCGCTGTTTTTCGCTTATCCTCCGCCGCTTCGTCGTAGGTAATTTCCCCGCGCAGCACCTCGTCGAGCAGGTCGGTCAGATAGTCCGCGTCTTCGGTGACCTGCCAGAGCTTACCCGCGCGAAAAAGATAGATGCGGCTATCGCCCACAGAGCACCAGTACACCCCGTCATGCCTGCAATACGCCATAGCGAGGGTCGAACCGCCGCCCGTCTGCATAGCGCAGGCGTTCCTGTTCATTTCGGCTGCGAGCGCTTTCAGGCGCAGCGGCACGGACTTCTCCGCCCCGAGCGCGGGAACTGCCGCAATGACCGACTGTACGGCGAAGGTGCTTATCTGCCTGCTGTCCGTAAGACCGCCCATTCCGTCGGCGACAATAGCGGCGAACCCGTTTTTGGCAACGTCTGCCTTTGCCAGCGACGAAAAACCGAAGCTGTCCTCCTGATACTCCCGTCTTCCGCGGTTCTGGGAGTTGCCGATAACTATGCGCGATATACCCGTGCCCGAGATCGCGAGCTTTATTTCAAGTCCGCTCATATCAGTATATAAATTCGCCGTTGCAGAGACTTCTGAACACGAACTTTGTCTCGCCGACTTCGAGAATGTTGTAATCCTTTATCTCCTCGGGCTGGAGCAGAATACTGTCATTGAGATAAATGTTGTTTTTACCCGCAGACGGCGAGATATAGAAGCGTCTTTTCCGCGCGTCGTATGTTATAACAGCGTCGCCCTCTTTTGAAGCAGCCTTGTCGAACGAAAGATTAACGTCGAAATCCGCGCCGCGTCCGATAATATTGCGTTCGCTGTGAATAACGAAAGACAGGCCTTTTTTCACGCCGTCGATAACGACGAGCCAGCCTCTTACGGGGTTTAATCCCGAATCGGTAATGTTTAACGCGACCGTTGCGCTCATTTCCTTTTTCTGTTTCGGGCGCTCTTCGGCAGCAGGCTCGGCGGGCGCGTTAAGCGGCATTGTCTTTGGAAAAGACGGCTGTTCCACCGTATTAGCAAGCGGGCGCACGGAAGTATTCCCGCCGATTTGGCAATACGGACATTCTCCGTGCTTTGTTTCGTCATAAATGTGACCATTTGAACACTGTTTCATTTTACAGCTCTCCTTATCAGTTATATTTATTCAAAAATTAAACACTTTCTGAATATATTTTTCTTTATTATATCATTTTAACTTATAGAATTGGTGTGCAAATTTGCATTATTTTTTCAAAACGTCAACATTGTTTTACAATTATTGACAAATAATCGTAAAAGCTGTATAATATTTATATATTTGGAATGCGGGTGATAGGGTTGACGAAAAAAATTTGCGGTAATTGTTTTGCCAGAAGCAGCGGTAAAGTCTGCCATAGCTGCGGAAGCGCGCTTTCGCGCAGTACCGCAGAATAATCCTTCAGAGAAACGCCCTTGATATAGTCCATTGTGTAGTAGGCGGTTCCGTTCTGGCGGAAAACGTCGTGGATACCGAGAATTTCGGAACTTTCACTGAAGCGCGATATGAATTCCGCTTCCTGTGTGAATTTTATCATACCGGAGGAAAATTCCTCGGCGTTCAGAGACGTCATGGGTTCAACGTCAATATTATTGTGCGCGCGTATCGCGGTTCGTTCCGGATAATATTCCTTTACGGCGGCTGTTCGGTCGGTTTCTCGCGATAACCGAAAGTCAGGCGGTCTACATTGCCGAAAGAATACTGACCGCGCTTCGCATAATACACGGCGGCGGAGTTCTTCACCGCGACATATCTCCCGACAATATAATGCTCTGCGCGAACGGCGCGGTGCGGCTGGTCGACTTCGGCGCGGCGCGCGCTATCCCCGAAAATTCCGAAAGTATGTCGGTGATTCTGAAAGCAGGCTTCGCGCCGCTGGAACAGTACCGCCGAAAAGGGAATCAGGGCGGCTGGACAGATATATATTCCCTCTCAATGTCGCTCTTTTTCGGGCTTACCCTTAAAGAGCCGGAGGATCCGCTTTCGCGGCTCGACAACGATGATATTGTACCCGAAGCGCTGAACAATGTTTCTCCCGCGCTTGCACAGATAATTCTGAAAGGCGGCGCGGTGCGCTCCGACGAACGCTTTCAGTCGGCGGAAGATATGCTTTCCGCTATGGAATCGTGCGGAACGGCGCCCGAGCCTGTAAATATATCCGAATGTACGGTCAGCGAGCCGTTCGCGCCCGCGCCTGCAAAAACATACAGAAAAAGCAAAAGAAAACCGCTTCTTGCCTGTGGGATTTTTTTGGGAGCAGCTGCCGCGATAGCTGCGGCGGTGTTCGCGTTCAAGGAAACTCCCGACGAAGCGCATCGGGTAAAGATCGGCGGCGAATTCTTCCCGACCGACTCGACCCGCCTTGACCTCTCGAACCGCGAACTTACAAATCAGCAGATATTCAATCTCTCTCATTTGAAAAACCTTGAATATCTAAATCTCAGCGGCAATTATATAACCGACCTTTCATGCCTTGACGGGCTTTCGGAAATGGACAGCCTGTTTTTCTCAAACAACAACGTTTCGGACATTTCGTTTGCCGCGTCAATGCCTAAATTGCGGCAATTTGTCGCAGAAAACTGCGGCATTTCCGACATTTCGGCGCTTGCCGATAAAACCCAGCTTGAATATGTTTTTATCGGCGATAATTACGTTACCGACATTTCTCCGCTAGAAAACTGTAATAAATTAAAGCAGATAGGCTTTAACGAAGCCCAGATAGGGAATATTGAAGCGCTCCGCGATAAGACAGATCTTGAAAAAGTGTGCCTTACGGGCTGCAATCTCACAAGCATAGAACCGCTCACAAACTGCAAAAAGCTGAGATACGTCTATCTCGGTCGGAACAGGCTTACCGATATATCGCCGCTTGAAGGCTGCGAAATAGCCGAGTTTTATCTGGACAACAATCTACTTTCGGGGAATACCGATTCGTTCCGCGGAATAACGGTAAACGGCTTCGTCTGCGCGGAGGGGAACGGCTTCACCGAAGGAGAAATCTACCGTATCGTCAATATCATGCTCAGCGGAGATTTTGAACTATATTATTAGCGAGGTACAGCAATGAACGAAAAGACAATGATAACCGAAGATATCGAACTTGAAATACGCCGTGCGAATAAGCTGGACATGGACATGATAATATCAAATTCCGCGCCCAAGTTCAGCAGCTATCTCGACGAGCTTATGGAGAGCATGGAGATCAACCGCTCAAAGCTGATACACGCGCTGAATGTTGATCGAAGCTACGGCTATCAGATACTTAACGGGACTCGTATCCCTACCCGCGAGCATATAATAAAGATCGCTATTTTCAGCAAGTTCACGCTTGAGCAGACGCAAAGGCTGCTTAAACTTGCCGCGCGCAATGAACTTTACGTCCGCCGCCCCGAGGACGCGAAAATTGTGTACTGCCTCGAACATCAGCTTCCCTATCACGAAGCGCTGGATTTCATCTTGGAAGAATAAACTAAGGAAACGCTGATTAAATCGGGTATGCAGATTGCGCAGACAGATTTTTCGTAGCGGAAGCCG
>USOZ01000083.1 GCA_900556525.1 uncultured Oscillospiraceae bacterium
GTGTTATTCGCCTTATAGAAACGGTTCTTTACTTTCGGGAGGTCGGATTTCGAGATGCCGCAGCCGCTGTCCTCAATGGTGATAATTATTTCGCCGTCGGAAAGCTCCGCGTCGATACGCACCGTTCCGCCCGCGTCCGTGTATTTCAGCGCGTTGTCGATTATGTTGATGAACACCTGCCGCAGACGGTTCTTATCGCCGTTCACTATCGCGACGGCTTCGTTTTCTTCGTAGATTATCGAGATCTTATCGTCTTTCGCTTTTTCGCTGTACATTAAAACAGCGTCGGAAAGCTCGGCGATTATATCAATATTCGTTTTTTGCAGCGTAAATCTGCCGTTCTGCATTCGTGAGAAATCAAGCAGCTCCTCGACCATTGATGAAAGGCGTTCGGTTTCCTTTCCGATTATCTGGAGCCCCTTTTTACGCATTACGGGGTCGTCGATCTCCGAAATCGTTTCCGTCCAGCCGCGTATCGCGGTGAGCGGAGTGCGAAGCTCGTGGGAAATTGACGAAATAAACTCGTTTTTTATGCTGTCCGCGCTTTTCAGCTCGTCCGCCATGTAGTTGAAAACGCTGCAAAGTTCGCCGATTTCGTCCTTTCTTTCCGCTTCAATGCGCACGGAGAAATCTCCCGTGGCAAGCCGTCTCGCGCTTTCGCCGATGTTCTGTATCGGGCGCACTATGGATTTGATGAAGTACATTCCCAGTGCAAATAAAAGTAAAATAACAAGCACGCTCACCGCGCCTATTGCGAGCGTGAGAATGATTATCTGCGCGTCGACCGCTTCGAGAGAAGTGATTATGCGTATCGCGTTGCCCGAAGCGCCGCTTTTCAGCAGCACCGAAACCGCCATGTACTTCTCCATGCTGTCGAGATAGCCGACGTAATAGCCTGTTCCCGACGGGTCGGACTTCGCCTCGTCATAGTCGGGCATATCGTACTGCTCGGCGGGCGAAAAGCCGCTGCTTGAGAGAAAGACCTTGCCCTGCGGATTTATCGCCATAAGCTCGGCGTAGTTCTTTTTTTCAAATTCCTCGACGGCTGTCCGTATTTCGTTGGCGTAGTCGGTCGAGGTGTCGTCGTAGAAGCGCTCGAGAACGCCCGCAACGATATTCGCTTCGGTTTCGATATACTGCCGCGCAGCGTTGTAATAAAAAGCTCTTATTATAAAGAAAAAGGCGACGTCAAGCACCACAAGCAGTACCGCAACAACGCTGAAGCTGTTTATAAACCAACGATTTGCGATACTTTTTCTGTGCATGACGACGCCTCCGGATTATTTTCAGACGAGTGTTTCGGGAGTTACGAGGGTTATCTCGTTGCGGGCGAGAATCTGCTCCGCTTCCTCGACTTCGCGCGTTTTTACCACGATCTCAGCGGTTTTTGCGTCCTTTCCGAGCAGAGAATAGCAGTATTCAACGTTTATTCCCGAACGTTCGATAAGCTGCATGACCTTATTGAGCGAGCCGATCTTATCGCGTATCGAAAAGCAGAGAACACCCATTGAATAAGCCTTATAGCCCTTTTCTGCGAGAATTTCGAGAGCGGTCTGCGTGTCGGTAACGACCATTCGGATAACGCCGAAATCCGTTCCGTCCGCAACCATAAGTCCGCGTATGTCTATGCCCTTTGAGGTTATCAAGTCGATAACTTCTGAAAGCTGTCCCTTTTTGTTTTCCGCAAAAACGGAAATCTGTTCAATCATGTTTTTGCCGTCCTTTCAGGTTCTTTATACATATTTTAATTATATCACACTTTATCGCTTTTGGCAAGTGAAATGGCAAAAATTATCGGTTTATATCGGGGTTTTCGGTCCTTCCGAGGAGGTAATCGACCGAAACGCCGAAATAATCGGCGAAAAGTATAAGCGTTTTATAGTCCGCTTCGCGCTGTTCATTTTCATATCGGCTTATTGAATTCTGGTTCAGGTTAAGGTCAATGGCAAGTTTAAGCTGCGAGATTTTTCGCCTTTCGCGGAGTTCTTTGAGTCGGAAAATGTCGATCGCCCCCCTTGACAATATTATACCATAATGATATAATGCTGTCAACAGATTAAAAGCAGGAGGAAAGAGCAATGAAAACCTTAAAAAAAGCAATTTCTATGTTTCTCGTCGCGACAACCGTACTGGCAATGATGTGCGTGGGGACGATTAGCGCGGGGGCTGTGCGCCAAAAAATCGTTATTCGCGGAACGGCGACATATATGGCTGACATAGGCGGAGAGGAAACGGTTTTTAAGCTGTACGACACAGACGAGGATATGCCCTCTGAAGGATATATCAAGAGGCTCGAAAATGACGGCGGCTGGACAGATGCGGTATGGGATTGTTACTATCTGAATCTTGAAGAAGGTGATACAATAAGCTATAGCCTTTCATATCAGTTTGACAGCAGTTCGATTGAAAATCTTAATACAGTGTTTCTAAACATCGGATTTGAAAATTCCTCAAAAACCTCGGATGGCGGATATATACACAGCGATGAGAAAAATAAAGAGTTTGCATGTTATTGGTGCAAATCCTCGGGAACCGCTGCGATTATAGGTAAGAAAGTAGATTACGAAATAACAATTACACCGAAGGCGACAAAGAGACTTTCTGCACCGACAAATGTCAAGGCAACAGCAGACAGCAATCAGGTAAAACTTACATGGACGGCGGTTTCCGGCGCAAAGAAGTATCGTATTCAGCGTCTTAATGGTTCTGCTTGGGGAACAGTCGCAACGGTAAGCACGAACAGCTATACGAATACAGGTCTTACCAATGGGAAGAAATATTCTTACCGTGTTTTGGCGAGCGAGGACGGTTTAACTTGGAGCAGCGCTTCGGCGATTGTTTCGGCGACACCAAAGATTTCTACTCCCACAAATGTCAAGGCAACGGCAGGAAATAAGCAAGTCAAGCTTACATGGACAGCAGTTTCGGGTGCGAAAAAATACCGCATTCAGCGCCTTAATGGCTCTGCTTGGGAAACAATCGCAACGGTAAGCACGAACAGCTACACGAATACAGGTCTTACCAACGGCACGAAGTATTCTTACCGCGTTCTGGCGAGCGTTGACGGTTCGACTTGGAGTAGCGCTTCAGCGGTTGTTTCGGCAACGCCTGCGGCGGCTTCTGTTCCGATGAATATAAAAGCAACTGTACAAATAAAGCTCACATGGGACGCTATTGATAATGCAACCAAATACAGAATCCAGAGGCTTAACGGCACAACATGGTGCACAGTCGGCACAGTTACGTCAGCAAGTTATACCGACACAGGTTTAACCGGCGGAACAAGCTATTCATATCGAATTCTTGCGTTTGTTGACGGCAAATGGAGCAGTCCTTCCGCAACCGCTTCCGTAAAAGCATAATTGTTAAAATAACATATTTACAAAACCCCTTTCGCATTGATACGAAAGGGGTTTTAATGTTTATTTATATATCGGCGATGGAAAATTTATTATTTTTTCATCAACCTCGCCAGAACCTTCGACTTGGACAGGTCGGCTTTCGTTTTCGACGGGATAAGCGTTACCTTATCCGCCGTCGGGTCTGCCTCGGCAAGCCCAAATTCCTCAAGAATATCTATAACTATGCGGAACTTGCAGTAGTTCACGCCCGATTGCATGGCGATATCTGCGGCGCGTGAGAGAGAATTGTTTTTTCGCATAGCGTCGTAGCACGCGCGCATCTCCTCGTTTGTCGGAGCCATTCGGCAGAGCAGGCGCTCTTCGACTTTTCCGCAGCGGTAGTCCTCATACGCCGTTCTTGCGGCGAAGTAGCGTTCCTGCTTAAATCCGACCGCGCGTATGTCGGAAATGCGTATGCTTATGCTTGTTTTGCCGTTGTATTCGTTGATTTCGGTGGAGGCAATGAAGTCCACACGGTCGCCCTCCTTAAACGGGAACGAAGCAAAATCCGAGCCGAAATGCACCGCACGGTAGTCCTTATCGCCGAAGGCGAATGAAAAAGAAACGTATTTTCCGTCTTTGAGCGGGCGCTTGCTTTTTATCAGGCAGTCCCTGAAAAGAAACAGGGGAACGGGGTTTTCTTCGCCGAACGGCTCGAGCTTTTCGAGAAGTTCGATGTTTTCCGCCGTGAGCTGCGCGGGGGTTATTTCCATGTCCGCCGAAAGTGTTTCAAGCGCGGGCGGCAGCTTTTCGCAGTATTCATACGCGGCTTTTATGAAGTCGGGGATTTTTTCCGTTTCGATCGTAAGTCCCGCCGCCTTTGTGTGTCCGCCGTAACGGATAAGCAGGTCCTTACAATCGGTCAGCAGCTCGAAAAGCGACAGCCCCTCAAAGCTGCGGGCGCTTCCTCGGGAGGTTTCGCCCTCGACGGTTATCACTATATTCGGCTTCCCGTATTTATGGAGCAGCTTTGCGCTCGCTATGCCGATTATCCCGTGATTCCAGCCCTCACCCGAAACTATAAGTATCCTGCGGTTCAGCAGGTCGGGATCGCGGCGTATCTGCTCCTCGACCTGTGCGAGGATTTTTTCTTCCTCCTGCTTGCGCAGGCTGTTCAGACGCGTAAGTTCTTCGGCTTTCGCGCGCGCGGTCTGTGCGGTTTCGGCGAGAAAAAGTTCCATTGCCGCGCGCGGGTGGGCATATCTTCCCGCCGCGTTGATACGCGGGCAGAGTCCAAACGCCAGTTCAACCGAAAGAACTTCTTCCTCCGGCTCAATTCCGCACTGTTTCAGAAGCGCGGAAAGTCCGTAATTTTCCGTAAACGGCATTGATTCAAGTCCTCGGCGGACGATAAGGCGGTTTTCGCCCACGAGCGGGACAATATCCGCGACCGTTCCTGCGGCGGCAACGTCCGCAAACTGCATAAGCGCGGTTTCGCTGTCGTTTTCCATTGCCGAAACGAGTTTCAGTACAACTCCGCAGCCCGCAAGCATTTTAAAAGGGCTGTCGTCATCGCGGCGGTGCGGGTTAAGAACGGCTTCGGCGCGTGGAAGAACGTCGGGGACTTGGTGGTGGTCGGTCACTACCAGTCTCATTCCGAGCGAATATATGTATTCGGCTTCGTCCGCCGCGGAAATGCCGTTATCGACCGTTATTATAAGGCTTGTGCCTTTCTTTTTGAGAAGTTCGATTGCATTCTTGTTCAGACCGTAGCCCTCTTCGCGGCTCGGAATGTACCAATCGACTTCCGCGCCGAGAGCTTCGAGATAGCTGAACAATATGTAGGTCGAGGTCACGCCGTCGCAGTCATAATCGCCGTAGACCGTGATTTTTTCGCCCTGTTCGACTGCGGAATTGATAGCTTCTACCGCTTTTTCCATGTCGGCGAGCAGGAACGGATCGGATAACTCCTCGCTGTTGAAGAAATTTTCGGCGTCATTTCTCGAAAGAATGTTCCGTCCTGCGAGAATTCGGCAGATAAAGGGATTAAGCCCGGTTTCCTGTATAAGCCGGGCAAGGAGTTTTTCGTCCGGCGCTTTCACGCTCCATTGTTTCATGTGCGGCGCGACCTTTCTTTTTTTATTTATTACAATTATCGAATGACGGGCGATGCCGCCTATATTATATCACACACGGCATATAAATGCAACATCGGTATGATTTTCGGGATTTACTTGTTCGGATTATATTTTACACCCGTAAGAAAACATAAAAACGGGATCTTTATATTTATCAGGCAGGATAGAAAAGTCATACAATAAGACAATAGTGTTGAGCCGATGAATAAGACGGGCGTATTATTTCCGACAATTTTGTACAATAGGTACTGAAATAAAACTACCCAAATAAAATGCCAGAAATAAAACGCAAAAGATGTTTTCGCCATATATCCCGATATTTTTCCGCTAAAGTTCAAGTACTTTTTTGCTAAGCCTATAAGGGCAATTATCATGAACCATTCTGATACATATTTTGCGGCGGTATTAAGTAAAGCGTATTTCTTATCCGACCAAATAAAAAGGTATACGCTGAGAACAGCCGCCGACGCTCCAACGGCAAACAATATCCACCGTTTTTTCTCTGCTGTTATTATTGTTTTGTCGTTTGAAAATACAAAATATCCGACCAGAAAGAGATAAGTATATTCTGCGAAGCTTTTTCCGCCGACCGAAAGTAATTCGCTGAGCAGGGGCAATGGCAGCCCCAGAATAACGACCAACAGAAACGGGATATTTTTTTCTGTTTTTGGCGGGATTTTTTTAAACAAACTCAGCGCTGCAACGCTCACCATCGAAATAACCAGCAGATACAGTAAAAACCAGAATTGTCCGAGTGAAAAGCCGCCGTCTGCGCCTGTCATATCGGTAAACCGCGTGAAAAAGACGGCGTAGTGTCGAAAAAATCCGTCGTTATAGGAATAATTGAACTTGTCGGCTATGTACGCCATTATAGGCATTAACGCTGTTGCTCCGAAAAGAAGCGGAATAAACAGCCTTTTTATCCGTTCGCACATATACTCCTTGACGGTTCGCTTCTTAAGCGCAAGTCTTGTGCTTATTCCCGCCAATGTAAAGAGAAGCGGCATAAAATAAGGACTGAAAAACACAACGATGCTGCTTATAGCTCGGTTTCCTTCAAAGAAAATATAATTCGGTTCGCCCCATACGTTCCATGCCATTGCGGCATGATACGGTATAAGTATCAGAATAGTTACCCATCTTAAATTGTCGATATAGTGTTTGCGCATACTGCTCACCCCCCGGATTCGCTTTTTTATAAAAACATCGTCCGTTTTCCGAGGAGCTTAAACACAAGCTCAAGGATAGCGATAAGCACGGGTTGGTGGAGAATGTAGATGATAAGCGCGTGTCTGCCCGTCCACGCAAGCCCGTTAAAGCGGGTCATGTAAAAGCCCTTTGCGGCTCTGCCCGATTTGAAGAGCTGTCCTGCGGACGCGCCCGCAAAGAACAGGAAAAGATAGGGGATAAGAGGGAAATAGTCGAGGCTAGCGAAATCGGCGGAGGGGAAACCGAGCGGGAAAAGCAGTTTTGCGGAGTAGAGATTTGCGGGGAGGTAGATTTTAAAAAGCCCGAAAAAGCCGACATAGCCGCTTGGAACGTTCCAAGTGAACACAAAGACGATCGCGAAAAGAATTATGCCGAGGACGGCGGGGATATGTTCGGTCCCGCGGCCGATAAAGCCGTATATCATCATTGCAATGCCGAGAAAATGCAGAACTCCGAAGTATATGGGCGCATTTGGCGTGATGAACGCTGTCGCGAACGTGAACGCCATTCCGACAAAGAAACAGAGTGCGCCGCGCTTAAAATTGTTCCGCGAAAAGAGAGAGGAAGCGCCCGAGATGAAAATAAACGTGCCTGCGATAAGCGGCTGCCACCACTCGAAAATCGTATCCACGATTTTTCCGAAATCCTGCCCGTAAAAATACACAAGGTCAAAATAAAGATGATAAATGACCATTGAAATGACCGCGATCCCGCGAACTTCATCGATAATTCCTACTCTTTTTCCCATGTTACGCTCCTTTTACACCGTTTCACGGCAATACTATTGTAATAGTACCATAAAACGGCGGCGTTTT
>USOZ01000084.1 GCA_900556525.1 uncultured Oscillospiraceae bacterium
CTTTAATGACTAATCCTAATATAGCTTTGGCAAATTGGCTTTTAAAAGATGTTTTGCAATTAAAAGAAAGAGAATTATTGACTTATAAAAAATTAGAAATAATAATTGTGGATGATGGTTCTACAGATAATTCTACATATATATGTGATAAATGGGCTAAAATTGACAAAAGAATATCTGTGTATCATCAAATAAATAGGGGTGTAAGTCAGGCAAGAAATTTTGGGATGGATATGGCTAATGGAGAGTATATTGCGTTTTTAGATGGTGATGATTGGTATTATTCTTATGAACTGGAGCAAATGTCACAATCAAAATCGTCAGAATTATTGAAAATTAAGTTGTATGTTTCGGATCAATCAGATTTAAATGTTTTAGAAAAATTTCCCAATATTAAGGAGCTAAGTCTTACTGTATTTTCTGATATAAGCGTACTCTCTCTTGCATCACTTCCAAATTTAGAGAAAGTATATATTTACGGAGAACATGCATCTTGGTACTCTTTAAGCAATGTGGATGTTCTTGCAGAGTTGCCATTTTTGCAACACATCTATATTGGAAATATGGATGTAAACTTAGATTTGTCTGTATTTGAATCTCTGGGACAATTGAAATTTTTATCAGTGCAAGGAGTGAGGTCTGTTTCTTTTAGTTCAAATAGCGGCTTTAGTTCACTTGATAAGCTTTCTATTGCTGAAACCTCTTGCGATTTGAATAATATACCTGTTTTTCCTCATCTTAAGGATTTGTCGATAATTTACTGCAATATAAGCAATGAGAAAAATATTGAGAATTTAAATTGTTGCACTAGTTTAGAAAGACTTTCATTGCGCGGTTCGGTAAAAGAATATGCTCCGGAATTTATAAATATAAAAAATTTGTCAGAGTTGGATATTTGCTTTGAGGCTGATTATACAGTGGATAAAGTTTTAATACACAAAAGCCTAAAAAAATTAACCATAAGAGAGGGTATGTTTTCTGACATGGATTTGAAGATCATATCAGAAAATCTTACAGAATGCGAAATAAACTCCTACTTAACTTATTAAATCAATTTTTTGTGAGTGTGTAAGACTTGGTTGCATATTAAGAAAGAACTCCGCGACAGATACGGATCAAGACGACTGCTCAGACTGGAATGAGGTCAATACCGAAGCGATTTATACGGTAAAGGAAAAGCAGTCCGAAAACGAGGGCGGAGATAATGCTAAACACAGCGATAAATGCTTCAGCCGCAGATATTGATATGAGAGAACAGGTCATTAGACACGAATACGTAATTATTGAGGTGACACGATATGACTAAAAAATTAGCTTTGTGCGGATTTTTATTGGGGATTTTGTTTTGCTCGGTAGGGTGTTCGATTAAATCGGAGGAACAAATCGAACCTGTAAAATCGGATTCGGTTTTGTGTGAGGAAACAACTGCCGTTTCCGACACAGAAGAAACTGCAATCTCGAGCGAAAAAATTATTGAAGCAACATTGCAAACGTCCCAGCAAAGCGTTTCCTCGGCTGAAAATTCTGCTGCTGAATCGGATTCGGATACGGTTATTTGGGAAGCGCCGAATGGGGAACTGTTTTACAAAAAAGACGCGGTTCAAAATGGATCTATTCTCGAATTTGATAAAGCAATTTATCGTCCGTCCACGGGAGTTTTTTATGACAGCTTCACAAATCCCGAATTGTTTGATACGGAAACCTATGATTTCTTGGGCGAACTGATCGAATATGATGAAAGCGACTGGCGCTGCATTCAAACAGGCGATACGGTTAACGGATATCGTGTTAAAAAAGCGGAAACGCGTTTTAATATCAATGACAACGCGTATCTAAGGGAAGAAGGGTATATTCCTTTAGGTAATTCGATTGTATTTGAAGATGATATAACTCTGACAGGATATTTGACATATTATTCTTATGATGATCCCACTTTTATCAGAAAAGGCGATTTGTATTTTCTGCCTGACGAATCGTATGCGGGTATGCCCCTTGTAAATTTTTATCCATATAGTTCAAGTATTTCGGGCGAAAGCTTTGTTGAGTTTGTTGAGCCTGAAAAAGTAACATTTCCGATAATTTATAGCGATTCGTTAAGCATATGGGTTGGAAATTTATTTACTAATTATGCAGATAACGCTACATTGAAACAAATGATAGAAGATAACGAAAAAAGGAGCGACCTAATAAGAGTTGAAATTACACTTGAAGAGCTTAGCTTGACGTTCCACGATATGATGATATGGGTGGGGACAAGTGCAAAAATCGTAAACGTGCAAATTGCGGATTGACTGCATATGGCTAGTATAATAAAATGGGAGGCTGATTAAATGAAATCTATCATCAAAACCTTAGCTCTCATCACCTGCGTTATTGGGCTAAATGGCTGTAATATACATAATAAAACAGCAGAAACTGCAAATACAACGGATAATACGATAATTGAGATATCTACTGAAACCGAACCGTTAAAGCCAAACACAACCGTTGAAACGTTGATTGAGACACCTGTTTTCTCAACAACAAAAACAACTACCGTATCCTCGGACGAATATACTTCGTCGGAAGATACCAAACCAAAGCTTGGTGATACAATCATAGGTATGGATGGCGCTCCTATTGATATTACTGCTGAAAAGAAAAATGATTACTATGCTACCTTTGACACATTCACATTTTACCGCGAGTCAACAGGTTTGATATTTTATGATAATTCATATCGTGATTACAAATCTGAATGGAAGAAAGCTGTTCCGGGAGATGTTTTCGGCTCACTTGTTGTTTCGTCTGTATCTGCAATATATGCTCCTACTTCCGGCAAACTTACTGAGGACCACTCTTTGGGGGAATATTATGCATGGTGTGATAGAGAAATGAGTCTAAGCGGAAGCGTTGCTTTGAGAGGATTTCTGTATGCAGATGCAGGGGAAGGAGCGTTTTGGGAAAAAAGTTTATTCTTTCGGCCAACGGCGAAATCATTGGTTGACAATAACTTCCCTACATTAAGATCGATGTCGATTTGTATGTCAAGCAATCCATACCGCAGAGTTAAAATATATGGGGATACAAACGGAGATACGCAGGATTTCTTTCTTGGTAGTATTGATGATTTCAAGGATATTATAGATTGGAACGAATATACCGACGAGGATAATTTAATCAATGTCTATGCCGAAATAGAATTAAGTGATATTGAGATTTCATACGATACAGGCACGGGAATTTCAAATATAGGGAAAGCAACAATGACAAAAATTATTCGTGTGGGCAGCGATGAAAAGGATGCTAAGTAATTATAAGGATTGATATACTTTGTCGTTAAAAAAACAAAACCGGTTTCGTCAATAAGACGAAACCGGTTTTGTTGTTTAAATTTAATTTACGTCGTTTCGAGAATGTTTTGCTTTGTCGGGCAAATCAATACATTCCGCCCATTCCGCCCATGCCGGGAGCAGCCGCAGCAGCGGGAGCTTCTTCCTTAATGTCGGTTACAAGGCTTTCTGTCGTGAGTACCATTGCGGCAACGGAAGCAGCGTTCTGAAGTGCGGAACGTGTTACCTTTGCGGGGTCAACGATACCTGCGGAGATCATATCGGTGTATTCTTCCTTGAATGCGTCGAAGCCATAGCCCGCCTTGTCAGTTCTCTTGATATTGTCAATGATTACGGAGCCTTCAAGACCTGCGTTTGCGGCAATCTGGCGAACGGGTTCCTCAAGAGCGCGGAGAACTATCTTAGCACCTGTCTTTTCGTCGCCTTCGAGAGTGCCGATAAGCGCTTCAACAGCGGGCATTGCGTTGATAAGAGCTGTACCGCCGCCTGCAACGATACCTTCTTCAACGGCAGCCTTTGTTGCTGCGAGAGCGTCCTCGATTCTGAGCTTCTTTTCTTTCATTTCAATTTCGGTAGCAGCGCCGACCTTGATTACGGCAACACCGCCTGCGAGCTTAGCAAGGCGTTCCTGAAGCTTTTCCTTATCGAATTCGCTGGTTGTTTCTTCAATAGCGTTTCTGATCTGGCTTACTCTGTCCTTAATTGCCTGAGAATCGCCCATACCGTCAACGATAATGGTGTTCTCCTTAGAAACCTTTACCTGCTTAGCACGGCCGAGCATATCGATCGTAGCGTCTGCAAGCTCAATGCCGAGTTCGGAGGTGATTACCTGACCGCCTGTGAGGATTGCTATATCCTTGAGCATTTCCTTACGTCTGTCGCCGAAGCCGGGAGCCTTTACAGCTACGCAGTTGAATGTGCCTCTGAGCTTATTAAGAATAAGGGTCGTGAGAGCCTCGCCCTCGATGTCCTCGGCGATTATGAGGAGCTTTGAACCTGTCTTTACGATCTGTTCGAGCAGGGGGAGAATGTCCTGGATTACGGAGATCTTCTTATCTGTAATGAGAATATACGGGTCGTCGAGGTCTGCGACCATCTTGTCTGCGTCGGTAGCCATGTAAGGAGAGATATAACCTCTGTCGAACTGCATACCCTCGACAACTTCGCTGTAGGTTTCGGCTGTCTTGCTTTCTTCAATGGTGATAACGCCGTCTGCGGAAACCTTTTCCATAGCTTCTGCAATCAGCTTGCCGACTGTTTCGCTGCCGCTTGAAACTGTTGCGACTCTTGCGATCTCGTCGTTGTTGCCGACCTTGCGGGAATTCTTCTTGATTTCCTCAACGCTCGCGTCAACAGCCTTTTCGATACCTCTCTTGATAACCATGGGGTTAGCGCCTGCGGTAACGTTCTTCATGCCCTCGCGGATAAGCGCCTGAGCAAGCAGCGTAGCGGTTGTCGTACCGTCGCCTGCCGCGTCGTTAGTCTTTGTGGAAACTTCCTTAACGAGCTGCGCACCCATATTCTCAAAAGGATCTTCAAGGTCGATTTCCTTTGCGATAGTTACGCCGTCGTTGGTGATGAGCGGAGCGCCGAACTTCTTATCGAGAACGACGTTTCTGCCTTTCGGTCCGAGTGTGATCTTAACGGTATCGGCGAGCTTGTCGATACCTGCCTGTAAGGACTTGCGTGCTTCTTCGCCGTAAATAATCTGCTTTGCCATAATAAATCAATCCTTTCTTATACTTAGTCTACAATAGCGAGAATGTCGCTCTGGCGAACGATAGTATACTTTTCGCCGTCAACCTTTACCTCGGTTCCCGCGTACTTTCCGATGAGTACCTTATCGCCGAGCTTAACTTCCATTTTAACTTCCTTGCCGTCTACAACGCCGCCGGGACCTACTGCGAGAACCTCGGCAACCTGGGGCTTTTCCTGTGCTGCGCTTGCGAGGATAATACCGCCCTTGGTGGTTTCCTCCGCTTCTAAGAACTTGATGACAACTCTGTCTGCTAACGGTCTTATTTTCATTTTAATGTACCTCCTGTGTGTCATTTTGGTAAAGGCAGCTATGCTGCCTTAGCACTCGGCCAAGTCGAGTGTTAGCACTCGAAACGGTTAAGTGCTAACCGCTGATTTATATTATATACATTTGCAGTGAAAAAATCAAGCGTTTTTTGTATTTTTTTGAAATTTGTTTATCTGCAACAATTTAGATATAAATGAGGCGGAAAATATGTTAAAAATTAACAAAAGCGCCCGTGTCATTATACAGGCGCTTTGCATATAATATTACGTTACTTGATCGCGACGATGTTCATTTTGAGTTTTCCTGCGTCGTCGATATGAATAATGCCGTAGGACGGCTTGTTCTTGCCGCGGGGAGAATCTATCGCTCCGGGATTCATGATATAAACGCCGTCGATACATTCCGTGCGGTACATATGGGTGTGACCGTAAAGCGCGACCTGACAGCCTCTCGTTTTTGCTTCGTTTATGAGCGCGTCAAGACCGCCCTGAACGTTATATTCGTGACCGTGAACGCAGAGGAGCTTATATCCGCCCGCTTCGATGATCTCCATAAGCTTGTAGGTGCCGAAATCGCAGTTGCCCTGTACAAAAATGAATTTCTTATCGGGAAATTCGCGGGCAACGTCAAGGAACTCGTGTTCGCCGTCGCCCAGGTGAATATACAAATCCGCGTCGTCATTTTTTTCTACGACAGCCTTATAGTCTTTATAATTCTTATGGGTATCCGCTACAACAACAATTTTCATTCGTTTTCTCCTGAATAAGCGTATATTTTATTATTTTCATTATAACATATACAAAAATGAATGTCAAACTGAAATATATCTAAATTTTGGCTCATTTTTTTAGCTAAGATGTGACAGTAAGTTTCGGTTTGGGTTCACATAGGAATAAGCGGCGCACCGCCGCGCATACACTTTACGGAAAGGAATGGTTTTTATGGGTAATCTTAACATTGACGGACTTATTGAAATGGCGAGCAAGCGTCTCGGAGTTCCGCCCGAAAAGCTGCGAAGCTCTCTAAGCGACGGGAATTTATCCGAAATTGCGGGTAATCTGAGCGAAAATGACCGCGAAAAAATAAAATCCGTTATGAATAACCCCGAACTTGCAAAGCGTTTTAAAAAGCAGTTCATGGGAAAGTGAGCGGGAAAGGGGGATAACTGATGGTTGATCTGGACGGACTTTCCGCGCTTCTCGGTCAGTTTACCTCCGACGGAAATGAAAACGGGGAAAAGAGCGACAGCGCCGACAGCGCCGGCGACGGGATATTCGGGGACATTGACCTCGAAACGATAATGAAGCTCATGGACGCGTTTTCGCAGCTTAACAGTTCCGATAAAAACACCGAGCTGCTGCTTGCGCTGAAGCCGCATCTGCGCAGCGAAAACCAGGCGAAGGTCGACAGGGCGATAAAGCTGATGAAACTTATGTCCGTGTTCATGCTGCTGCGTGAAAACGGGCTTGGAGATAAATTATTCTGACAGGAGGAAAATTACAGACATGGAATGGAGCAGAAGCAATATTTCGGCGGAGGAACTTGAGCGCAGACAGCGCGAATATATCGAGGCGGCAATGAGCATGGCGAAAAAAGCCATGCCCGTCCCCGAACCGGTACATATCGTTCAGCCTGCACCCGAACCCGCCGAAGAACCCGAAAAAATGCCCGAAGCGGAACTGATGGAGGCTGAACCCGAAGCAATGCCGCAGACAGAAACAGTACCCGAACCTCAGCCCGAACCCGAGCCGAAGCCGCCCGAGGAACAGATACCCGCTCCCTTGAAAGAGCCTGAACCCGAGGAGAAGGCGGAAGCCTGCGAAGCGTGTGAAGACTGCTCAAGAATTTTCCTCATCGTTTCGGTCTTGCTGCTCATTTCCGCAAGTATTTCCGCCGCGCGTTTCAGCCCCTCGCCGCTGACAGTTCCGTTCTCCGTCTTCTAATGGATCTTCTGTTTCTTCAGTAGTTTCTTCTTCTACTTCTTCTGTAACTTCTTCTTCTACTTGTTCAACAGATTCTTCAACCATTGGTTCTTCAACTTCTTTAGGTATATCTTCTTTTATAGCATCTTTGCCACAACTACAATTACCTCCACAG
>USOZ01000085.1 GCA_900556525.1 uncultured Oscillospiraceae bacterium
GGCTGTTCGATTATTTCGGGTATCTCCGCCACGGCGGCAGCGGAAATCTGCTCGTCGGCAGCCGCGCCCATTGCTTCAAGGCAGGTCACACCGTCTTTCTGACGACGGCTGCAATAATCGTGCGGGTACTCGCTGTCTTTCAGGAAATATTCTCCGCAGCGCGGACATTTCTGGAGCATTCCGCCGCTTTCAACAAGCGCGTCGATTTCAAGATCGATAACAGCCTTGAACGAAGCAGGCATATATACCTGCTGAGGTATACCTGTCATGGATTTGATGATTGTATTTACAAGACTGTCGTCCTTGTCGGGAATATACGTTTTTATAACGGAAAATGCGTCCATAGCCGCGCGGTCGGATAATTCGGGATTTGTTTTCGGATTATATTTTATTTCGGCGTCACCAAGATTTTTCAGAACATTCCGCACAATTTCACGCGAAGCGGTGGAAAGAATGAACGGAGAATTAGGTGCACGTCCGACGGAATAAACGCCCGACGTTCCAAGCTCCGAAACGGGAAATCCCATTTCATTCGCCGCCACGTTAAACATAAGGTCGAAATAATTTGCTCTCGCGCCCGCCTCTGCGGCGCTGCTAAGATAAACGCCGAAAACAAAATCCGTCTTTTTTCGGGCGTACTCCTGCATTTTCAACAAATTTACCCACTGATTTATCGCATGGTTGTGACGATATTCGCAAAGGCGGCCGAAAACTGCGCGCTCAAAGTCAGTCCGGCACTTCATATAACTCTGCCAGAGAGTTGAAGTCGAAATTTCATTCTGACGGCAAAGATATTCTATCCAGCAGTCTATAACTATCTTTTCAAAAATAGTCCGCATATTCTGCTCGTAATATTTGTGACAGCCCGAAATCGAATTGCGTATCGAATAAACGTCCTCGACGTTATATTCTCCCGTGCGCGCGGCGAGTCTGCAAAGATCCGTGCAGTGATTAAGAAAAAGAGTAAAATCGTACTTGATGAACCCTGTTAAATTGTTGGGGTACAGCAGGGTGTAGATCTCATTGGAATTTTTCCCTGCGATATTAAGCTGGCGAGTCATAAATTCCCTGCCCCTTTCGGTTTATTCCGCAGTTTCAGCTGCTGCGGTTTCTTCTGCGGAACCGTTCTCGTCCGCAAATACTATCGGTTTCTTTACCGATTCGGCAGCCGCGCTTTCTTCATCGGCGCTGGCACGCGCTTTTTCAAACATATCTGGAATATTCTTTTCACGTCCGTCGATATACAGATCGGTATCGGACAGCCAGTAATATTCAACCTCGTCCTGATGCATTGTAACAAGAACTTTCAGGCTATCGATCGTCTTATAGCAGTCCAAATACCAAAGATGAACGTCGTTTTCGGTTTCTTCAACATAAAATGTTGTCGCCTTTCGTTCATTTCCCGCGTTATCAATATATTGGACAAGGCGGTATGTTCCGTCCTCGGAATATACATAGTTCTCGCTTCGATTTGAAATATCGCAGTAATTTCCGAAAAACAAATCCTGAAGCAGCAGCTTCGGCGTAAGATTAAAGTGCAGCATTGTAAGATAAACAAGCGCACCGACAACAAACATCATCAGATAAAGCGTCCCGAGAACGGTTTTCAGCGTTTCACCTGTTCCGCTTGCAAGAAATACGACAAAGCACACCGCAACAGGCGGGATAATCATGTACCATTCGCCGAACGACATCATAAGCATAATAAACAGTATCAGCGGCGCCACACACACCGAAATGCGCGTAATAATCTGTTTTCTTGTATAGAAAAACAGACCTCCGAAGATGAAATTTAACAGAACATACAATAAAAAAAGCGGTATCGGCGCTGTCGGTTCAAGCGAATATGCGAACGAAAGCCATGTTACATAAACAAGAAAAATCGGATAAAGCGGCGAGAGAAAAGAAAATCCGAACCGCGTCCATTTATTTTTAAAGAAAGAAATTATCTGTTCCATTCCGTATATTTTATCCTTTCGGTTTGTTCCTGCGGGTAAAAAATCCCAATATATAATATTATTGTACACGAAAACCGCAAGAATTTCAATACTTAATAAAAAATTTTTTATTTTTTTAAAATTTGTCCCCCGAACATATGCGCTTCCGTTATTATTATCAAACGCCGAAAACTGTCAAAACTGAAAGGAACATAAAATGATTGAACAGCTTTACATAAAATATTCCAAAGATATGATGAAATACGCGCTTTCGCTTCTTCGCAACTATCACGACGCCGAGGACGCAGTATCCGAGTGCTATCTGCGGCTCATGCGTTCACAGCGGCGCGTATGCGGTATCCCAGAAGAACGCAGAAAAGCGTATATCGCAGCGATCCTGCGCAACGTGTGCCGCGACATACTTTCCCGCCGCTGCTGCGTATACACGGAAGAGATCGAAGAACCGTCGATACCCTCGCAGACCGACTCAGCCGAGCTTAACGCAGACATCACACGTGCAATCGACAAGATAAAGCCCAAAAACCGCGACGTGATACGTCTGAAATTCTTCTGCGACTATAAGATACGCGATATTTCATCAATGCTCAGGCTTAGCGAAAATAATGTAAAAATAATAATTCATCGCGGAAAAGAACAGCTCGTCCGTCTGCTTGGAGAAAATTATGCAGAAGCTTCGTAATATAAAACGCCGCAGCCTTTACGGTTATGCGGCGTTTTATGTCTTAAATCAGCTATACTCTCCGACCTGCTCGGCAAACGAATAGATTTTTCCGTTATGCGCTTCGGGAGTGATTCCTTTTCTCGCGAAAACTTCCGAAATCGTCACAAATTCATAGCCCTGCGACTGCAATTCGGGAATTATTATATCAAGAGCCTGAACCGTCTGAGAATTTCCCTTTGCGTCATGCAGAAGAATTATTCCGCCGTCGCACGCCTGTCTGATTACCAGCTTTGCACGATGCTCAGCGGTATATTTTTCTACCCAGTCGTTCGCTCCGTAGCCTGCGATAAACGGCATATCAATGTTTTCTATCATATCCTTGTTTACGGAAATGTACGGCGGACGGAAGAATTTCGGCTCCTCGCCTGTTATATCAACGATTTTCTCGTTTGTTTCTTCAACCTCGGCAATTATCTCGTCAATGCTCATTTTGTCCATGTACGAATGTGTTTTTGAATGGTTGCCTATCTCGCAGCCCATGTCATAGGCGCGCTTGACCGATTTTGCCGATTCGCTGTCGATATTGTTTCCGATAAGGAAGAACGATGCCTTTATGCCGTACTTTTCGAGAACGTCAAGAACTTCGTTTGTAGTAGTCGTGTTAGGTCCGTCATCAAATGTAAGCGCTATAACTTTTGGTTCGATCTGTTCAGGTTCTGTCATCCGGGTTTCCTCCGTCGTTTCCGCAGCGGGAGTTGTTTCCATTGCGGATTCCTTCGTTTTTTCGGTAGTTTTTTCTGTTGCTTGTGCAGCGGTTGAAGTTGCTGCCGTCGTGACAGTCTCTGAAACAGTGGTTTCTTCTGTCGTTACAACTTCCGTCTGTTCCGCAGCCGTCATTTCCGATTCGGATACCGACGCAGTTGCCGAAGCTGTTTGCGTTTCTGATATTGCAGTTGTTGCCGAAGTGGTTTCCGAAAGCGTTAATGAAGTTTCCGGCTCGGAAGATCGAACAGCAGATTCGGTCGAGTTAGCTGTCATTTCGAACTCCGAAACAGATGAAACCGTTGTGTCTGCCGTTGTCATTACAGTTTGCTGGGACTGCGTTGAGCAAGCCGATAACGCCGCCATAAATACTCCCAAGAAAATTGAAATAACGCGTTTCTTCATTCTATTTAACGTCCTCCAGAGTATTCTCACTGTTAAGACAGCTTTCGCAGATATAAAATGCGTTAAGTTCATAGCGGGTTATTGAACTGCAGCATATATGCTCAATAGTCCTTTTTAAACCGCCGGGGATCATATCTACGATTTTGCCGCATCTTTCGCATATAAGGTGGTCGTGCGGCTCGCAGTTTCTATCGTAGAAATCTGCCCCCTCGCTCACGCGGACTCGCCGTATTATGCCCGCGTCGCAGAGTCTTTTCAGGTTATTGTATATGGTTGCAAATGCAATTTCGGGCATTTCCTGCTTTGCGAACGTGAAAATTTGTTCCGCAGTAAGATGTCCGTATTCGCAAAGTATTCTGTGAACAAGTTCGCGCTGCTTCGTCATAGCCCCTCCTGTGAAATAATCGTAATCACATAACGATAATATCACATTTTCGGAGGTTTGTCAACGCTTTGCGAAGCAGCGCGGGTATAATTATGGACAGCACCGCACAATTTATGCCGTTCGGTTGCACTATGTCGAAGCGGGCGGAAAATTGTGCTGTATTTCTTATACTCTAAGGATTTCTTCTTTTATTTTGAAGTGAACAGGAAGTCCGTTGCGTTTTTCGGTAATAATGTCACCCTGAATAAGCGGCAGGAAATATTTATAAGCATTTTCGTTTACATTCGCTCCGTCGAGGCTTATCCACTCTTTAGGGAACATTTTTTCTTTATTTGCAACGTCCTCGGCAGGAACTGCGACAATATCAATCACATACGGCTGGTCGCTTATTCTTCTAAACGCCATCATCTTCCCTGTTTCGCCGTTAAGCGCTGCCGAAACGCCCGCCGCGCCTATTCTTACCGATTCGTCAATGTCCGTTCTCGAACGGATATGCGAGGAGCAGCGCTGCATAACGTTAAGCTCAATCGAGCGCGCCTTGCAGTGAAGATTTTCACGGACGAGATTTTCAAGCTGCTTTCCGATGCCCGAGAGGTACTTGTGTCCGAAATTATCCGTCACTCCCGAACGATACTCGTCGCCTGAAAGCTCAAGTCCCTCGGAAACAGCTACAATTACCGCCTTATGCTTCGCCTGTTCACGCTTTACGTCGGCGAGAAATTTCTCGGATGTAAATTCGCCCTCGGGAAGATAAATAAGATGAGGGGCAACCTCTCCGTTCGCACGGAGAACACAGGTCGAAGCTGTAAGCCAGCCCGCATGCCGTCCCATAATTTCAATTATTGTGACCGACTCGATACTGTAAACCGAGCTGTCGCGGATTATCTCCTGAACGGTAGTCGCGGTATACTTCGCCGCAGAGCCGAAGCCGGGCGTGTGATCGGTGCAGCAAAGGTCGTTGTCGATAGTTTTCGGAATGCCGATTATTTTTATATTTTCGCCGTGCTTTTGCGCATAGCGCGAAAGCTTGTCCACGGTATCCATAGAGTCGTTGCCGCCGATATAGAAAAAGGCTTCGATACAGTGCTTGTGAAAGCACTTCATTATCTTTTCATAGACATCGCTGTCATCAGATTCTTCGGGCAGTTTATAGCGGCATGAGCCGAGAACCGTGGACGGAGTCTGCTTCAAAAGCTCCATATCCTCGTTAGAGGTTATCATTGTTTTAAGGTTTATGAGATTGTCACGGATAACGCCCTCAATGCCGTTTATTGAGCCGAAAACGGCGTCTATCTCCGTTGTTTCGAGCGCCTGAGAAAAAACGCCCACAAGCGACGCATTTATCGCGCAGGTAGGTCCGCCGGACTGTGCAACTGCAATATTCATTGAAATAAATCCCTTTCGTAACACTTTTATGTAACTTGTTACATATTAGCACATTTTTTTCGGAAAAACCATTGATTTCAGCAAATTTCCTTGAAATGCCCAAACAAATTTATTTCTAATCGTTTCCATTCCACAATTCTCACAATATAAAGGAATAAGCTAAGGAAGCGCTGAATAAATCGCGGCACGCACCTTGCTTGCTTATTTTTCGTCATCTTGCACGAAAACTCCTTGAAATACATCAAGTATTCCTGCGTCATTTTCATACAATCTGACGAAAAATCTGCCTGCGCAATCTGCATACCCGATTTAATCAGCACTTCCCTAATAAATTAAAATTGTTAAATTACTATGGATTTGTAATAATCGAGGCTTCTGAAGCTGCGTTCAAGCTGTCCGAGCAGATATTTTTCGCAAATTTCCGAAAGCTTTGCCAACTGCACAGACGGCAGTGAAAAGCGATATATCTTTTCGAGCGGCGAATATACGATAAACCGCATTGCGTACAGCACAGACGGCGTCAGCTGCTCAAAATCGCCGTTTTTTTCTTTTGCGCAGTTTCCGCAGATTATCGTGCTGTCGGAAAAATCGAGGTACATTTCTTCGCTTTCATAACAAACACATTCGCGGCACGCCCGCAAATCAGGCGCAAAACCCAGCATTGCGGCGAGGCGCAGTTCAAACACCGCTTTTATCTGCGAAAGCGGAAGCCTACGCTTTTCGATTTCATAAAGTGAAACAGACATAAAACGAATAAGCCCTTTCGACTCCTGTTCGGCAGTCGCGGTATCTTTGAGTACCTCGGCAAAATAAGCGGCAAGAGAAAGAGCTTCCAGATCGGACGAAATTCCGTAAAAACTGTACTTCGGCTCGGCGCTGTTAAGCGTATAATTCACGCCTGTTTTCGCAAAACAAAAGCGTGAATAAGAAAAAAGTCCGCACGCTCCCGCATTTTTGCTTGTCAGCTTTCGTATACCGTGGGCGGTCGCTTCGATAACGCCGTATTCGCCGCAGTATAAAACCGTTCCGTTTTTCTTTGCGGCTTCATATGCTCTGCTGAATCTTTCAATGAAATATTCGGGTGTAATGGGCGGTTCTGCTTTATCAAACGGCAGTCTGAAATTTTTGTCCATATTTTCCACCCAGTATGCACCCTGATGAGTAAACATAAGCGGGTCATAGCAATGGAAATTATAGATCACCTTGTCGTCATAGGGAGCTTCAAGGTCGGGAACGGCATCGGGACTGTTCTGCCAGTAGCCGCCCACAAGGATATATGTGTCAGGGGAAATACTGCGGATACGTTCAATGCAGTTTTTGATAATGCTGTTCCAGATGTCCTTATAGCTCTGTTCGGTAACTTCATTCAAAAGCTCGAATGTAACGCTTCCGTCACTTACCGCATAACGCTTAGCAATATGCTCCCAAAGCTTATAAAAACGCTCCTGCAATGCGGGACTTTCAAAAAATCCCGACTCATTTTCGCCTTTGTCAAAAGAAAAGCCTGCGGTCTTGTGGAGGTCGATTATTATGTTAAGTCCATAGTTTTTAGCCCATTTAACAGCATTGTCTATGTAGCCGAATCCCTCTTCCTTAAAATTTCCGTTTTCATCTTCAAGAAGATTATAATCAATTGGAAGACGGACGTGGTCTGCCTTCCAGTTCGATATCTCTTTGATGTCTTCCTCGGTGATAAAGCTGTCGTAATGCTCCTTTGTGTGGCAGCACTGAGAAAGCCAGCCGCCTAAGTTCACGCCTTTTCTGTAGCCTGTAAATTCAGCCATATGATATTTCCTTTCAATTTTGCATTGCACGCATTC
>USOZ01000086.1 GCA_900556525.1 uncultured Oscillospiraceae bacterium
ACCGACCATGTGCCGGAGCAGATACGTCAGGAGCTTTTCGTCAAGCAGTTCGGGTTCGAGCGACGAAAGCCGAACCCGCTCTATCCCCTCGACCGAACACGCCGCTTCAACCGCGTCTGCAAGCGAAAGCCCGCAGTCAGTCCCATAACACGACAGGTTTATCCCGACAAGTACCAGCTCTCTGAACCCCTCTGCTGCGCACTGCCGCGCTTCGGAAAGAATTGATTCAAGGCTGCGTGAACGGACGCGCCCGCGCGCATACGGAATTATGCAGTACGAACAAAAGCGATTGCAGCCGTCCTCGATTTTTATGAACGCGCGCGTTTTTTCACCTCCGCGCTGTATGTGCATTTCTTCAAATGCGGTCGGAAGCTCGGGAATGCTTCGGCACACCGCCCCGTCAGAGATATATTTTTTTACAAGCTCCGCGATTTTCCCTCGCTCACCGTTTCCCGTAACAATGTCCGCGCCGCTCGCGGCAGCTTCTTCGGGGAAAGCCTGCGGATAACAACCCGTAAGCACTACAAGCTTTTCAGGGCTGCGACGCTTGATCTTTGAAGCGCTCTGCCGTGCCTTTTTATCGCCGCCCGCTGTAACGGTACAGGAATTTATAATCACAATATCGGCTTCTTCCTCGTCGGGAACTTCCTCAAAGCCGCTTTCGCGCATAGCGGAAGCAATTGCAAGGCTTTCATACTGATTTACCTTACAGCCAAAAGTTTTTATAGCAAAACGCATAAATTCAACCTCGATTTATAGTTAATACTGCACAAAAAAGTTACTTCTATTTTTCCTGTAGTCTTAATAATACCGAATTTTCCAAAATCTACTTGACAATTCTATTTTTTATGATATTATAATAATAGTTACAGAAGTGTAACACTAATAAATAAGGATGCTAATATCATGACAAAAAGAACAATCAAGCTCGTGACTATTGACGACGTAAAGGATTTCGTAAGGAAAAGCAATGCATATGACCACGAAGCGGACTTAACACTCGGAAAGTATACCGTTGACGCAAAATCTATCATGGGTATTTTCAGTCTTGATTTAAGCCGCCCGCTGGAACTCACAATTCACAGCGACAGCTGCGACGCATTTCTCGACGAGATTGCAGCGTATATCGTAAAGTAAAAAAACACAACAGGAGGAATTTATCATGAAAGAATTTACCGTAAAAATCACCACTATTGATGACGTTAAAAAGTTCGTTTCCACAGTTATGAAGTTCGACTACGAGATCGACCTCGTTTCGGGCAGATACGCAATCGACGCTAAGTCCATTATGGGTATCTTCAGCATCGACCTTTCCAAGGATCTCAAGATGATAGCTCATACAGACGATACCGCTGAGCTTGAAGCTGCTCTCGCAGAATTTATCAAGTAAAAAGTGAACAAAAGAAAGTTCCGCATGAATTTCGTGCGGTTCTTTTTTGCACAAAAGTACGCAGCGCGGAATTTCCACGCTGCGTATTATTTTACCACAATATGCGCTTTTTGTCAATGTGTGCCGCTCACGCCATGTACCTTCTCTTGAACAAAACGGTCGGCTCCGAAAAATAAGAAAGCATAATCTACCGAAATAAAATATTTATACATTCATCTTTTGTAACTCCGTATGCCGTTACATATTGGCTGTATTTATAAAACTTAAAGCCGCATTTTTCCTGAGCTCTCTTGGACTGAACATTGTCGGTAAAATAGCCGCACACAATAAAATCCAATCCAACCCGATCGAACAGATAATCAATAACCGCTGAAACAGCTTCCGGCACATACCCGTTTCCCCAATAATCTTTGGATAAAACGAACCCTATTTCCCGACCCGCCTTGCTTTCAAATTCGGGAAGCTTATTCTCATCATATTTTTCAATGCCTAACGAGCCGATAACTTTCCCGCCGCACTCTATAGCAAAAGTCTTTTTTCCTTTAATGAATGCGGCAAGGATAGTTTTCGTTTCTTCCTTTGTTTTATGATGCGGCCACCCTGCCATTTCGCCTACGCCGTCTACACTTGCGTACTCAAAAAAATCGTCTAAGTCGTCATCTCTCCAAGGGCGCAGTAAAAGCCGCTGCGTTTTTAGAACAACATTCGATATATCAATTTCAGCATTCATTATGTCACCTATAAACCTCATGTTACAAATGGGACGAAATATAGTTCAAAAGTATGTAATTCGTCCGAATTTCGATTTCACAAAAGAAATAACCAAACCTCTAATTCTAAAACCAGCACTGTCGGAATAGTCCGAACAGTGCTGATAATTTATGAAGCCTTCAGGCATTGATAAGGGTTTTCAGTATTTCGTGCGCGTCCATAGCATTTACTATACCATCGCCGTTGAAGTCGCCCACAAGCGGATTTTCAGCGTCCTCAATGTCAACGATATGTCTGAGGACAGCGGAAGCGTCCAGCGCATTCACGATACCGTCGTTGTTCACGTCGCCGGTAATGTCGCTGAACTCGCAAGCCATTACGACATATTCTCCGCCCGATTCTGCACCGATAATATCCACACTTCCGTCTGTGCTGATCTTAATGCTGCTGCAATACTCAAGCTTTCCGTTTGAGAGCTTGTATATATTTGCAAATTTATCTGCGTATTTCTTGTCCAGCTTCAGTCTGAGCGCGGCAGGAACACCCGATTTATTCACCATTACGTTAATAGCACAGGTACCGCGGAGCTTGTCTGTGTTTGATGCTCTGTTAAAGATGCGCAGGTCGGCGGAAGCAGCAGATGATACATTTGCGCCGTCAATTATCCAGCTCTTAACATTGTCAACTATGAACTCTGCTTTCAGCTTTTTGTTCATTATGCTTCTGATAACATCAGCGGGAACGCTCGTCGTGCCGTTCATCGAGATGATCACAGCGCTTCCCTCGGCCATTTTATCAAGCTCGGCAGAAATATCATTCCAACTCATGCTTGACCCGTTCAGCGAAGGCTTCGGCTCAATTTTACCGCTAAATCCACCCGTCGGAACGCTCGGATTTGGAACGTCGGAGGGCTTCTTCTTAAACTCAATTTTAAGCACGGTATCTGCGGTGAGCGTAAACGAAACCTTGTTGTTGATAACTGTAAGTTCCCTGCCGTTCACCGTAACTGCTTTCACCTCGTAGCCCTCGTCGGGGAAAAGCTCAATGTCATACAACGTACCGCTCTCAACATTCGGGATAAACGTGGTATTGGCAGGAAGCGAAGTCTTACCATTCGGACCACATTCTATAGTCAGACTATAAGTTGCATACTTTTTGGAATACGTTACCAAAAGCGTATGATCGCTGTCGATATTGCTGATTATATACTGACCGTCGGTAAGCTCAACAGGCTTGCCGTCAAGAATGGCGGTAACAACATATCCCTCTAAATCAGCGATTTTGAACACAGCATTTTCGCCCTCAATATATGTTGAAGTTACAGGCGATACAACAGAAAGCGCGCTGTTATCAATACCCTCAACATTGACTGTTACCGTATAAACGCGCTTGAATTCGACATCTATCTGCTGATGCTCGGTAATATTAGTCAGATAAAGCTTACCGTCAGTCAGCTCGACATCTTCGCCGTTCAGCTTGACAGAACCTACGACCCAACCATTTTTCGGAGTTACGGTGACTGTTGCTTCCTCACCTTTCTTTACCTTTTCTGCCGATACAATAACGTTACCGCCCTCTTCATTAAAGGAAGTGCTGATTACAGGCTGCATTTCTACGTCAAACTTATACAAAATATAGTAGCTTCTATCGTCCGGCAGGCTTGAAATAACGTTGACATCGCCAGAGGATATTATGTTGTCATAGCGGAATCCAACAGTGACCGTGTTATCAGAGTTAGAGGCTGTGCCGGTATATAAGCTAGTGCTACGATCGATATCAAAGCTGCCGCCTGTAAATTTGGGCGTATACGTCGATCTCGTTCTGTTGTTCCACATACCGTTTCCGCCAACGAAGAAATCGCTGAGATCGATCTCCAGAGGTTCACCGCCATAACGCTTCACGCTGTTCGGATCCTTATCGGTCAGGGTAACGTAATAATTTGTTTGGAATGTCTGATAGTCAAATTCAGAGGTGATCTCGCTGACATTGTATTTTTCAGTGTTGAAGTCAAAGCCGACAGTTGATACCTTTTCGCCATTGTTAAAGACCATTTCGGAAATGGTTTCGCCGCTTTGTATTTTTTCGTTATAGTCAGCCGCTGCCTGACTGCTCTCTGCAAATTTGCAGGAGTATATCCCTAAATGATTGCCCACCTTTCCGGAGCCATAGAACGTAAAGTTGTTGCTGCCGCCGAAACAAAGGGATCCATTAGTTGCGCTGGTCACATTAATGGCATAATCACTGCCGTCGTCCTGCGAAATTGTAATATCGCTGTTATAAATACTCAAAGCCTCGCTGGAAGATATGCCGCAGCCTGAGCCTGCATTGATGGAAAGGTTAAGGTTCTTTATAGTCAGGCCTCGCGGTGTTATCTGATAAATTCCGGCACCGTTTGATTCACTGCCCGTTACATTTATGGTGAGCTTGGAATCCTCATCTGCACCAATAAGTGTAATTGAATTAGCAGCGCTGTTAAGCAGCCCATACTTTGCTCCGGTCAGCGAGCAATTTCCCTTTACAATGATATAAACGTCATCAATGGAATAGTTGGCGGCAGGTATACTTACGGCTTCATCTGCCAGGGTGTTGAAACTAAAATTGTCAAGCACCAGAAGAGCAGGAAGCGAAGTAGCCGCCATACCCGGCTGTTGATACGGCAAATATTTTTCATACTCGCCGTAATTATTCCTGTAAAACTCCCAGCCCTTACCGCTGCAATTCTTCGAATAGTCGAATGTCTCGCCAAATGGTGTGGTCGAACCTCTTGACATATCAAAATAGAACGTTGTGTTGTATGTTATATCAGTGTCCAGACCATACTTGCCGCAGCTTGTAAGACCGCAGTCAAGCGAGTCGGGGCTTTTCATGACCAGACCTCTGCCATCTCCTCTGTCGCAGCCGATAATGGACGTTGAGCTGTCGGCGGAGGGGCAGCTGTTTATTTCAGCTCCTGTGCCGCCCTGCGAAATACCGATAAGCTGGGTATTACCGGAAATACTTCCTCCGTTTTCTATAGAGATGTCAACCCCTGCGCCGCCAGCGTTGCCATTCTCTGCCTTGCCGCAGATTCTACCGCCTGTCAGCTTGGCTGAACCCTTTATCCTTATACCGTAGTCCTTGCCCAGACCTGTCAGAGTTCCGAATTTGAAGTTGCCTGTGTTTGTGGTATCCGTACCGTCAAGCTCGATCGCAGTTCCATTATTATTGCGGCCGACGATTGTTGCATTATTGATACCGTCTGCCAGTTTAGCGCCCGGCTTAATGATCAAAGCGGGCTGATCAACGTTATCGTTAAAGAAATAATTACCTCCTGACAGCGTTACGCCGCTGCCGATCTCCGACGAACCGCCGCTGCCGCTGTCAACAAATACACCGCTATGTTCTCCGTCACTTATTTGTTTGGCGGAACCATAGTATTCCTTTGAATAACCCTTCCAATTTCGTGAAGTATTTGATTTTTTCACTCCCTGCAATATTCCCGGAGATTTATTCGACCAATTATTCCGATCTTCCTCCAGGATAAGCACGGAGTCATTTGCTTTCTGTTCGACCGTGCAATTAAAATCAATATTTGCTGTCTGAATAACGCAGTTCTGAAATGTAAGCGAGCCGCCCATAAACGCGTCCCACTCATGCACAAAGCCGCCCTTGACGGTTACATCGCCGTATGAAGCGCCGGCATATACATAGCCGCCGTTGACGAGCAGTATTGTTCCGGTTTCAGACAAGCTATCAGCTTCCAAGTAGCCGCCGTTTATTGTTGTCACCGCGCCTCCGGCAGCCTTTATACCGGGTGTCAGGATAAAGCCGCTATCAACAGTGATAAAAGTTTCCTTTTCTGCCAGATAAACGCCGTTTCCCTTTATCTCAAGCATACCTGAGCTTTCTATTATACCAAGGTCACGCATGGAAAGCTCAAAGGCAGAAGCACCTGCATTGCCGATTTCTATGCTGTTGTATCCTTTAAGTACAATGCCCGCATAAGAACAGTCAAAAGAAAACAGCGAAGAACTGCCCGAATAATATAGGTCGGCATTTTCAAGAGTAAGCGTGTTATTTGAGCCGTTAAACGTCCAGCCGCTGCCCGCGCTGTCAACGCCCTCGTTTAGAACTATTTCCTCGCTGCCGACCGCAGAAGCCGTTATCTCTGTCTGAAGCGGGACAAACGCCGCAGCCATACATACTGCCAACAGAATGCATAGCAGCCGCCTTGAAAAATGCTTGATTTCAGTCATTGTTTTTCCTCCTGAACAAATTATGTTTTTTATTATGTATTGTACCACATATTTCCAAAAAAATCAATAGTTTATGTGTAATTGAATCAGCAATCAAACTCAATGCATTTTCACACAAAGTTATTGATGTTTATGGAACTGTGCTTAAATATAATAACACAAAAACGAGAACGGGTATTATCCGAAGGCACAGTTTGAAACCTTAAAACAGGCTCTGTTTAAGGCGTTAAAACATAACAGGCGTACAACTTATAAATTGTATGCCTGCTTATAGACTAGTAAATGTATGAATGTCCCCTATGAAATTACACTACTCTCAAACTATGCGTAATTGAGCAGCTCTGCCGTCTGGGTTTGATTTCCCTATGAAATTACACTACTCTCAAACATGTGGTATATGAAGGCGACGAATTCGCGATGTTTGATTCCCCTATGAAATTACACTACTCTCAAACGTATCAGCATTGAGCAAGCATACGACTACAGTTTGATTCCCCTATGAAATTACACTACTCTCAAACTAGCGCATAGGCTGACAGCTCGGTCATTTCGTTTGATTCCCCTATGAAATTACACTACTCTCAAACCATATGCCGAAGAAACGTTGCATCGTAAAAGTTTGATTCCCCTATGAAATTACACTACTCTCAAACGCCGTTCCCGCTTCCGCCATAAAGTTTTCAGTTTGATTCCCCTATGAAATTACACTACTCTCAAACCATACAACATATCCGGCGTTGTAACTCAGAGTTTGATTCCCCTATGAAATTACACTACTCTCAAACGTTATTGATAAAGCAATGGTCAGGAGTATAGTTTGATTCCCCTATGAAATTACACTACTCTCAAACTACAGAGATTACTCAAAGTCCAATAAATCAGTTTGATTCCCCTATGAAATTACACTACTCTCAAACAAGAAATCTGGTGTCTAAGAGCCCAGATTTGTTTGATTCCCCTATGAAATTACACTACTCTCAAACAAATCGGAACAGTCCCGAACCCAGAGCGAAGTTTGATTCCCCTATGAAATTAC
>USOZ01000087.1 GCA_900556525.1 uncultured Oscillospiraceae bacterium
CTTCATTGCGCGCATCGTTGAGTATCGCCTTTCTGTCGTTTACAAGGTCGCGCGCCTGCTTTATCTCCTTGGGCATATTCAGCCGCACCTCGTCGATAAGTTCACGCATTTTGTCAACTTCGATCAGCGATTTCTTGTTGGAAAAAGGCACGTTCACCGCCTTATCCAGCATATCGTCCATCATTTCAAGAATTTCATCAATACTCATATACTTACTTCCTTTCTTCATCAAATCTTTCGTTTATGTCGCCGACGATAGCCGCCGGAACAAATGCGCTTATGTCCCCGCCCAGCGATGCGATCTGCTTCACCATGCTCGACGAAAGGTATGTGCTCTGGCTGTCCGCGCAGAGAAAAACCGTTTCAGCACGCTCGCAGAGATGCTTGTTGATGTGCGCCATCTGAAATTCGTATTCAAAATCAGACATCGCGCGAAGTCCCTTTACGATAATATCACATCTGTGTTCGCTGAAATAATCGACCAGAAGCCCGTCGAAGCTGTCGATTTCGACATTCGGAATGTCATAACAGACCTTGTGCAGCATTTTCACACGTTCCTCGGGCGTAAAGCAGGCGTTTTTCGCGCCGTTGAACGACACGAGAACGACCAGCTTATCAAAAAGGTTCGCCGCTCGCCGGATTATCTCGAGATGACCATTTGTAACAGGGTCAAAGCTTCCGGGATAAACCGCCTTGCGCATTCTCTCGGCATTACTCCCCATTTTCATCCGCCTCCCCGTCTTTTCTGTACACGGTCAGCGAGATCTTCCCGTAATTGTACACCTTGCTCACGGAAAATCCGCCCTCGCTTTCGGGCAGCCTGCATTCACGCTCGTGTTCGCAGACGATTATACCGCTGTCGTTCATTCTCTCCGTCAGCGCGGGAAGCGACCTCTGAATCAGCTTCTTTCCGTATGGCGGATCGAGAAACGCTATGTCGAATTTTGCGGGAGTTGTCCTTAAAAATGCGGAATTTGGCATATTGCTGACCACAGCGTTTTCTTCAAGCTCCGTGTGCTGTAAATTTTCGCGTACAACTCCTATCGAAGCGGGACTGCTGTCCACAAAATAGGCTTTCGCCGCGCCTCGGCTGAGCGCCTCGATCCCGAGCTGACCCGAACCCGCGAAAAGGTCGAGCACCACCGCTCCCTCTATGTCGAACTGTACAATGCTGAACATTGCTTCCTTGACTTTATCCGCCGTAGGACGGACAATATCCCCGCCCTCGAGCGTTTTGAGCCGCCGCCCTCTGGCGGTACCGGTAATAACTCTCATTAAAAAATCTCCTGAATGTAAAGGTGCAGATTTTCCGCAGTCTCACGGTTGATTTTCGCCGTTTCCATAAGCTCCTCAACTGTTGCTTCGCGGATACCCTGTTTGGTTTTATATTTTTTGAGCAGCGCGAGCGCTTTCTTTTCGCCTATGCCCTTGATTTTGGTCAATTCAAGCTCGTACTGCGTTTGTTTGTGCTTTTTCCGCTGATAATCTATCGAATAGCGGTGAACCTCGTCCTGTATCTCCGTAAGCAGCTTGAACAGGCTCTTGTTCGCGTTTATCTGTATCTCCCCGCCGCCGTCCGAGATCGCACGGGTGCGGTGTTTATCGTCCTTGACAAGTCCGAAAAGGCTTACGTTTATGCCCATTTCGTCGAGGACCTCGCGCAAGGCGTTGACGTGACCTGCGCCGCCGTCGAGAAGTATCAGGTCGGGCAGCTCGGAAAAGCTCTCGTCGCCGTCAATATAGCGCCCGAAGCGCCGCCGTATCACTTCCTGCATACAGCCGTAGTCGTCTATGCCGACGACGTCCTTTATGTTGAATCTGCGATAGCCCGCCTTATACGGTCTGCCGTTTTTATAGGTTATCATTCCCGCAACGCGCGTCTGTTCGCCGAGGTTTGAAATATCATAGCTTTCTATGAGCGTCGGAGTTTTCGGGAGTCCGAGCAGCTTTGCGAGATCCTGCAAAGCCGTTATCTCGCGGCTCGTTCGACCGACTCTAAGCGAAAGATATTCGTCCGCATTGCTTTTCGCAAGCGTCGTCAGAACCAATCCCTCTCCGCGCTTCGGAACATTTATCGACACCTTACGCCCCGCCGTCTTTCGGAAATATTCTTCAAGAAGCGCGTTGTCCTCCGTGTCTCCGTCGAGATATATCTCGCCCGGTATTTCCCGCCCGCTGCTGTAATACTGCAGCAGGAATTCCCCGCGCATGAGCTGTTCGTTATATTCGTCGCCGATAAAATAATTTTCCTTGTCGATGAGCTTTCCGCTGCGGTACTTCACCACGGCAACGCTCGTCAGCTTCATATTCTGCGAGACTGCGAACACGTCGCAGCTTATGCTTCGTCCCGATTCGATCGACTGCGCCTTTGCCGCGCGCTTTATCGCCGCGATTCTGTCGCGAAGCTGCGCAGCCCGTTCAAATTCAAGGTTTTCCGCCGCAGCTTCCATTTCCTTTGTAAGCATTTCGACGCTTTCCTTGCTGCCGTTTTTGAGGTAATTCAGCGCCTGCGAGATTATCGCCGCATACTCCTCTTTCGACACTTTTCCCTGACAGACGCCCATGCACCTGCCGATATGACAGTTCAGGCACGGCCTTTCCTTGAAAAAATCCCTCGGAAATACCTTTTTGCAGGTCGGCAGCTTAAAAATGCGGTTACATTCCTCGATAGTCTGCTTGACCGTGTATCCGCTCGTGAACGGACCGATATATGAGGAATTCGGGTCGTCCTTTCGGAAAGAATGTGAAATTCGCGGATAATCCCCGCCCGAAATTCGGATATAGTTGAACCCCTTGTCGTCCTTTAAAAGTATGTTGTACTTCGGCGAATGGAGTTTTATAAGGCTCGCCTCGAGAACCAGCGCGTCAAGCTCGGTCTCGGTCACGATAAAATCAAAATCGTATATATTTGAAACGAGCTTATAGGTCTTTGCGTTGTGGGCTTCGACCGCGTGGAAATACGACGTAACGCGATTTTTGAGCAGCTTTGCCTTACCTATATAAATAATATTGCCGTTTTTGTCCTTCATCTGGTACACGCCCGGGTGAAGCGGAAGCTTGTTTGATTTTTCGCGAAGATAGTCCAGTCTTTCAAACATTCCGACACTTCCTTCCGAACTGCACAAAGATACATATTACAATATAACACAAAAGCGCTGTATTGTCAAGGCGCAGCCATTTAATTGTACGGCAAGCAAATCTTCTTGTCATTTTTTACAAAAAACACTTGCAAAACCCGAAAAAATGTTGTATAATAAATAGGGTATTATCGTGCTGTGGACAGGAAATGCCCGCAGATACACGGCGCAGGCTGCTTTTGTTGATATTTACAAGGAGCGCGGCGAAGAAACCCCGGCTTAAGAAAGGTTACAAACTATGGCATTATTCAAAAATAAAATGACGAGCAGCGGCGTTCAGAAAGGCGCTCCGAAAAAGAAACTGTTCTTCCGTTTCTGGGAAGTTTTCGGGGATAAGTTCTGGAAATTCTTTCAGCTCAACCTCATTTTCACCCTGTTCAGTCTTCCTATCGTTACATTCGGTCCCGCAGTCGCGGCAATGACGCAGGTCATGCGCAAATTCTCTATCGGCGAACCGATTTTCGTTTTCGACGAATTCAAGTCCGCGTTCAAGAAGAATTTCAAACAGTCGTTCATCGTCGGCATAATCGACATAGGGCTTATCGGAATTTTCCTGTACAACCTCATGTTCTATTCGGCGGCGGTAAACGAGGGCTTCGGCACACAAAATCAAGTTCTCCTCGCAATTTCGCTCGCAATAGGCATTATGATCTATATGATGCACTTTTATATATACCCGCAGATCGTTGCGCTTAACCTGCGCCTACCGCAGATAATCAAAAATTCGTTCATTCTGATGATAGCGGGACTTAAAAACAGCCTTGCGGCGCTTTTTTCCACGGCGTTCCTATTCCTGCTCATGTATATAGGTCTGCCGTATTCGGTAGTGCTTATCCCGCTCGTTCCTGCGGCGTGGATATGCTTTATCGCTACGTTCTGCGCATATCCCGTTATAAGAAAGTTCATCATCGACCCCTATTATGAAGCAAAGGGAGAAGTGAACCCCGAATATACCCGCTATGAAACGACCGAGGAAGAAACTCTCTTCACCGACCGCGGCGGATTTGAAGAACCGACAGAAATAAACCCGAAGAAAAGTACACCCGGAACAAAGGCGGACAAAGTAAAGATAAAGGGGAAAGTTATCCGCTGAGCTGCAGTTATTCCAAAAATGAAAGAGAGGTCTACCATGAGAGCTGATTTACACTGCCACACCACACTGTCCGACGGGTCGCTCGGAATCGAAGAGGTTATCGCTCAGGCGAAGCGCAACAATATCGACTGCCTTGCGATAACCGACCACGACAACCTTGCGTCAGTTTCGCGCGCCGTTGTTCTCGGACAGCGCTACGGAATCCGCGTGCTGCCCGCCGTCGAGATCTCCGCCGTTGACAGCGAACGCGGCAGAAAAGTGCATATACTCTGTTATATGCCAAAAAAACCCGATCGGCTTGAGGGACTTTGCCTGCGCACCTGCGAAGCGCGAAAGCAGCGCGGAAAGCAGATGGCGCTGAAAGTTATCGGACAATATCCGATAGCGCTCGAAAATATAATGCGCTATGCCGCAGGCGGAAAAGCTATCTATAAGTGCCATATAATGCACGCGCTGATGGACTACGGCTATACGACCGAGCTTTACGGAAAGGTTTACGACGAGCTGTTCAACGCAAGCACGGGGCTTTGCGCCGAAGAAGTCCGCTCGGAAACGGAAAATATTCCCGACGTAAAATTCGCGCTGAATTTGATCCACTCGGCGGGCGGGACCGCCGTAATCGCCCACCCGAAAGTATACAACAGCTTCGAGCTTATCGAGGAACTTGCGGCGGCGGAAAAAATCGACGGAATAGAAGTATACCACGAAAGCGCCGACGAAGCGCTCGAAAAACAGCTTGAAGAAGTTGCCGAAAAATACGGTATTCTCCCGACGGGCGGCTCTGATTTTCATGGCTTCTATAACCACTATGCAATCTCTCTCGGATATAAATTCACCCCCGAAGCGTCGGTCCGGAAAATTTTGGAGAGAAGCGAAAGCTGAAAAAAAGTGCGCGAAAAGCACATAATACATATTACAAAAAAGAAAGGAATTCAAAAAAATGACCTACGAATACACTCCCCGCGGCGTATGCTCGCGCAAAATGATCTTAACCGTTGAAAACGGAATCCTTACCGACCTTGAGGTTATCGGCGGCTGCAACGGAAACTTACAGGGTATAAGCGCCCTCGTAAAGGGAATGCCCATTGACGAGGTGATAAAAAGGCTCGACGGAATCCGTTGCGGAATGCGCGGAACGTCATGTCCCGACCAGCTCGCACAGGCGTTAAAGGAAATCGAAAAGTAATGGAATACTGGGACGTTCTTGACAAAACCGGGAAGCCGCTCGGCTATACGCACTTGCGCGGAAAGCCCATGCGGCGCGGCGAACGCCATCTCGTTACCGATATTATCGTTACAAGCGGACGCGGAAGGCTGCTGCTTATGTACCGCCACCCCGACAAGCCCTACGGCGACTGCTGGGAGATAACGGGCGGAAGCGTACTTGCGGGAGAAACCAGCCTTGAGGCAGCTCAGCGCGAGCTTTCTGAGGAAACCGGAATAACCGTACCTATGGAAGCGCTCGAATTCGTTCAGCGCACCGTCGGAACAGGTCACGCGATATACGACGCATACCATACGGTCAGCGATACGCCCGTTGAAAAAATCGTTTTTCAGGACGGCGAAACTACGGACGCCTGTTGGGTGAACGCCGAGGAATACCTTGCTCTTTGCTGCGAAGGAAGGGTCTGCGATCCCTGCCGCGCGCGTTATCAGGAGTACATTCTTGCGCTGCTCGGAAAAGAAGAAAAGGAAGAAAAAAATGAAGATATTTGCTGTTGATTTCGGCGACAGTCATACGGGTATCGCTGCCAGCGACGCTCTCGAAATGCTTGCCACGCCGATATGTATTGTCCACGAAAAGGATTTCGTTACCTGCGCGGATAAGGTCGCGGCGGAGATAAAAAACGGCGGCGGAGAACTTGCCGTCGTAGGAAATCCCGTGAACATGAACGGCAGCTTCGGTCCGCGCAGCGAAAAATGCTGTCAGTTCGCCGAGCTGCTTCGCGAGCGGCTCGATATTCCCGTTGAAATGTGGGACGAGCGCTCCACTACAGTTACCGCCCATGAGCGCATGAATGAAGTGAACAAGCGCGGAAAAAAGCGCAAAGCCGTTATCGACGCGGTCGCAGCAGCGATAATTCTCGAAAACTATCTTGCGTACAGGAGAAATCACAGGGAACAGTCATGAGAAAACGTTACGACAGAAAAGAAGCCGACAAGCGGCTGAAGCGCCGTATGGTCACTAACTGGATCATCATGGGCGTTTCCGCGGCGCTTATCATTATCTGCTACTACTTTTTATAATATGGAGCTTATTTCAAAATTTTTCGACGAACTTTCATCAGCCGAATTATACGAGATACTGAAGTCCCGCGCCGAGATTTTCGTATGTGAACAAGGGATAAAATATGTGGACGAGGACAACATTGACTATGACAGTCTGCACTGCTTTTTCATGGAAAACGGCAGAGTAACGGCGTATCTTCGCGCATATCCCGACAAAAACGACTGCGGCACGGTAAAGCTCGGCAGAGTCCTTTCGCTCGAACACGGTAAAGGAACGGGAAGCGAGCTTGTAAAGCAGAGTATTGAAGCTGTAAAGCAAAAAATGAAATGTAAAAAAATACATATCGACGCGCAAAAGCACGCGGAGAAATTTTACCTGAAACTCGGTTTCATTACGACCTCGGACGAATATCTCGAAGAGGGAATAGTTCACGTTGATATGGAGCTTTACCTGTAATTAAGGACAATTTTACGATTGTCCGTTTTTTACGTCCAAAAACCTACCAAAATACTTGATTTTTGATTTTGGTTGTGCTATAATATGTGCAAAACAAAAATCAGCGAGGATTGCCATGACGAAATATTACTTATGGCTTTTACAGCTTCTCAGACCCGCCAACCCCGACATTCACCGTATAATCGGGCATTACGGCGACCCGAAAACCGCTTATCTTGAAATTTCGGAAGGAGATACCTCCGCGCTCAGCGAAGAAGAAGCCCTGCGGCTTCGCGGAATTTCGCTCGAAAAAGCGGCTGAAATTGAGGATATATGCGAAAAGAGCGGCGTAAATATCATTACGCTCGCTGACGGGGACTACCCTGCCCTGTACGGCGTGACAGCACGCGAGCCGACGGCGGTTATGCT
>USOZ01000088.1 GCA_900556525.1 uncultured Oscillospiraceae bacterium
CGGCATACGATATCGTGATGTGACTGGAGTTCAGACGTGTGCTCTTCCGATCTCGGTCATATATGAGTTTTTCGAACCCGTCCAAGCGATATATCCGAGATCGTCCTTTTCAAGAAACATCGCAAGCGGCAGATTTTTATGCGAGAGAGGACCCATTTTATTGATCATCTCGCCGCCCGTCTGCATATTGTACAAAGCCGCCTCGGTAGCCGTCATCGCAGTTCTTATGCCGTTGAACGTGATATACATGATCGGCTCGACCATCAATTTATAATCGCCGTTTGTCAGATCGTCAAACTCAATTCTCGTATGCTCGGCTATACGCTTTACAACCTGTTCATCTGTAAAATAGCTGCGAATTTCCTCAATGCTTGCTCCTGAACCGTCACTGATAATTGTAGGTAGAGGCTCTGTGGGATTGATAAAAGTGTAGGAGGAAGTAGTCGCGGAAAGCGCCGTTCCGCCTACATATTCTGCCTTACTTACCTTTCCGAAGTGAAGAGCAATATCTGACGCATTTGTATTTGTGTAGTCTATTGACGCGGATTTCACGGCACCCGTTTCGGCATCAACAATGGTAACGCGAACTCCGTCGTTACCGGGATTCCAGAAATTTTCGGAGCTTCCGTCCTTTAAACCACCGCCGCCGTTGTCGATATTGGGATCGCCTTCAGCAAATGCAACGATCTGCAAACAGAAAAATGCCGCCATAGCTGCGGCAATTATTCTTATGAATTTTTTCATTTACACCTCCAAGAAAATAAGCGCCAAGTTATTCACTCAGCGCTTTTATTGTTTATCCGAAGTAGCCTATTTTGTTGCCGTTCTGATACATCTCGTTATCGGTGTATCCGATTCCTCCGCCGCCCTCATCTTTTATCCAGCCGAATCCGTTGATATAAATCATACCGTCTTTTCGGTCACCGTGTTTTGGAGTATCCGAAGGAGTTTCCGGCTGCGGCTTGACCTCGGTCTGCTCGGGTTCGTAAGTCGGCTCTTTGTCGGGGTTGGTGAGCATTTCCTCGTCCTCGATCTGCGGGGGAGCGGGCGGTTCGTTCTGCGGAGCGCTCTCCGTTTTCTCGGGTTCGGGGAAATTCTGCTCAATTTCGATACCGCCGTTTTCAATAAATTCAGCATTGATTTCTTCGGGAGCGCTGTCCGCTGCGCCATTGTCGGGTATGATTGTGCTTTCCGCAGGCTTTTCTATCTCAATAGACCTGGATTCCTCACGTTTTGCGGTGGATATCTCCACACTTATCGGGGGTGTTGAGCTTGTATCGGAAGTGTAGGGAGCCGTTGCCTCGGGTTCGGGTGCGAACCTTGTTGCTATAAGTATCGCGAGTGCCGCGCACAGTACCGTCCCGCCGCCTACCGCCAGACCTCTTTTTGTTTTCATTGTCATAAAATCACCTGTCCTTTCATGTCGGCGCTTTGCTGTTATCTGCATTTTACCATATCGTGAGAATTTTATCCAGTCAAAAAAATGTTTTCTACAGATACAACAAAACTTTTTCTTTTTCCTGTGTATATTCATCAGAATTTCGGGGTGTACTTGGACTTCACGCAGAGCCGGATTTTCATCGGCGGCAAGATATCTCCGCAGAACGAAAGCGGGACTTCCAGCGTTATATATGACGTTGCCGAGAACTGCGGGATATCTCCCGATGTCGGCGCGAACTGCGCGTTATCCACATTCACGGAAAGTCCGTAGACTGCATATTCCGTTCCGTCAGAGTTAGTCTTGACGTGCTTTCCGCCGCTGCTGTGCAATCCGAGCAGTTGATCCAGCCGTCCGTAAACGTCGCCCGTAGACACCGCCGCGCGCCATGAATTTCCCGAAAATCTGTACCCGCCCGAATATCCCTCGCGAACGCCGTCATAGACGTTGCTGTAATTTCCGACCGAGGTCGCGATCACCGCCGACTGTACCGCATCCTTAACTCCCGCCGATATAGTAATCAGTCGAATTATCTGCCACAGCACAACAAAAAACATCATTCCCGCAAGCGCGATAACCACCGCTAAAGGCGCGGAGGAATAGGCTTTTTTAGAGCGAAGTAATTTTTGGATTTTCCTCACGATTTCCAATAAACTTCACTCCTTCCGCTTGCTTTCGCGGTCAGCGTCACTGGAAAGCTCCCGAACTCGCCAAAGCCTATATCAATTTTATAAGTGCAAGTGACCGTGAACTCCTGATTTAATTGTACCTTGCCCGACCGTGACCACTGTATTGTAGGCTTGATCCCCGTGCGTTCCGTAAGTACCTGCGCCCTTGCTGTGGTTTCCGATCCGATCCGACCGGATATTTCAGCTTCTCTCACAAGCTCGTCAGCGTAATTGTCAAGCTGGATTTTCGCGGAGACCACGGGCGCTACCGCCATAATAAGCGCAATTACCATGACCACAACGAGAACGACGATCACGATGTCAAAGTAGCCCTCGCCGCGTTTGCTTTTCAATAATTTTTTCATTCGCACCTCCGTCATGCCATAGAACTGAGCGAGTCGAGAAGCTGCATTCCCATAACCACAAGGTAAGTGAGCAGGAAAAGCATTAACATTCCGAAGCTGAAAATACGGATTTTCGGCGGAATCTTTGCCGCCTTCGCCTTGAGCCTTTGGAGTTCGATCAGCTTGAAATCATGCGCCAGCATTTTGAAATATACTGCGCTGTCATCACCTCTGATGACCGATACCAAACCGCGAACAACATCGGATAACTGTGCCGAACCGATACGCGCCTCAAATCTCGTCAAAGCCGCTTCATAGCTTGAACTACGCATATCCGCGCAGGTCACGTCAAGCTCGTAAGCGAAATGCACTCCCGCGTGCTTTTTGAAATTCTCCATGATCGACAGAACATCACGGCTCGTTTTCAGTTCCTGTTCGACCGTAGCCACAAAACGGGGGAGTTCCTGCTCGATAGCGTCACGTTTTTCACGCATTTTCTCGTCCGCTTTTTCCGTTCTCGCGGAAGTAGATCGCAACGGCGAGAATTATGAAAAACGGAATTAAAAGCGGCATAAAGAACGCGCACGGAACAGCCAAAAGTGCGATACAAAAGGCTTTCAGAAACGCAAGTGCCGTAAAGGTTTCGGGCATCATTTTAATTCCCGCCGACTTCAAGGTGCTTTCCAGACGAGATTTTTTGTACTTATCCATCGGAATAATTTTTCCGAGCTTCGCCGCGATGCCGAGCAGTATCGCCTCAATGGATTTCGACAGCTTTTTGTCGTTTCTGCCCGTATTCATAACCGCTTGAGAGGTCTTGAGATAAGGGATTTTCAGTGCGTTGGCGAGAAGCATAAACAGCCCGACAGCGAGTGTAATTCCGAATATGATCATTAAAAATTCCATTCAGATCCCCCCTTATCGCTTATATTCAATCGGCTTGGTCAACTTAATGACGATAGCCGTAGATATGAAAATTCCAACCGCCGAAATCGCCAACACGATCTGCCCGACAACAGTATTCATCAGCGAATTGAACCATACCTTGTTAAGCATATATAACAGCGGAATGTTGCCTATAACCAAGAACGCCATTGAAATAAATTCCTTGCGCGGTCCGGTGATCATATATTCGAGGTCGGCGTTCACCACGCGCATATCCGACAGCTTGTTCACAATCGGGGTAAGCGTCGACTTCAAGCTGCGGTCTGTCTGACAGAGGATCAAGCTGTCGCACCATTCGTGAAAAACCTCGTTGTCGATTTTGGTTTTCATATCCAAAATTGCGGCGGTAATGTCGGGATTTGACAGCTTGATTCTGCTGATAAAATTCTCGAAAACTGCCTTGACAGGCGCGTTAAGGTAGTGAACGTTTTCCTCAATGGAAGTGATTATATCTTCGTTACGCAAATAAGCCGTTGTAATTATGGACAGCGCCGTTTCCAACTCGGAAGATATTGCCTTTTTATAGTTGGTAGCCGTTGTTTTGACATACCAGAACGGCACAAACATCAATCCCACAGCCATAACGGGAGCGAGAAAAGCGTTCCCGATAGCGACCGCAATGCAGATACCGATTGCGGACAATCCCAACGAGCAAGCGCAAAGGATACCGAACATATTCGTTCTGTTGGTGAGCCGCAATATCTCCTGCGCTTCCGATATCTCGCGCCTGAAAATATTCGGTTTCTTGCGCTTGGTCGCCTCGTTGATCTGAGATTTTATGCTGTTCGGTTTGGCGAGGAGCCTATTAAAAATCCCCTCGGTAAACTCCATCGGCGAGATCCCGAACATCAGAAAAAATCCGACGACCATGCCGATACAAGCCGCCGTTAATATAGCGTTCACGCTGATTTTCCCCCTTTCATAAGCACGTCAAGTTCCGCTTTTGGCATACCGTTTTCAAGCAGCCGTCTTTGGAGCGATTCGGAAATATCCTCGACTTTTTCATGCGTACCCTTGACTATAAATTTCCCGTCCTCCATGCGGTTCTCGAAAATTTTGTATTGGTAAAGCGAGTGATATTTCCGCGTACCGTCCGCGCAAATTTCGCACTCCATTATCTCCATGATTCGGCGCTGTTTGTTCTCCAATTGTTTGGCGTAAACTACGATTGGAAACGCTTCCGTGACCAAATTGAGGATAACTTTATCGTCAACATTCGGGTACTTTCGTTTGCAGAGCGTCACCATTCTGCGCCACGTTGATTCGCAGGAATTCGAGTGAATTGTGGTTATAACCGTGTGACCCGTTCGCGCGGCTTCCTGAGCCGAATCAGCCTCGCTGCTTCTCATCTCACCAACCACGATATAATCCGGGTGAAAACGGAGCGCCATATCCAGCAAATCGTCTTGCGTAATGGATTTTCGCTCATCCTCGGATTCGCGCGTGATTGTATGCACGACCTTGTTCAGAACCTTATTTTTTTCGTCACGCACCACCAAGTCCAACTCACGGGAGCCGTTTTCGATCGTAAGGATTCGCTTATCGTAGGGAATTGTGGTCAGCAGCCAGCCCGTCAAGGTCGTTTTTCCCGAAGATGTCGCGCCGGCAACAGTCGTCGAAACGCCGTATCGCACAAGCGCGGAAAGCAGCTCCATCATCTCATCGGTCGCAGTTCCCGATTTCAGAAAATCTTCTTTTTTCAGCTTCTGCGCGTTGACAATACGAATCGAAGCCGCCACACCAACGTCCTCATCGACAAGTGGTGTTTTCAGAACCGCGATACGGATATTTTTCGAGAGATGTCCGAGAATCGCAGGCGAAGTATTATCCAACACCATTCCCGAAACGTGCAGCATACGGCGAACAACATTTATAGCGTGTTCTGGTGACTCAAAATGCTCATCAATTTTGACGTTGGTGCCGTTGGAATATTGCACCTCGATGTCGTCCCAGGAATTGATATTTATTTCCTCGATTCCCGTACCGAAAATATATTTCGTCAGAAACGAAAATTCCGCCATTTCCGTGTACAACTTGTCGACCAATTCCGTTTGGGAAAGCCCTTCGACGGAGATACGATAATCGAGCAAATACTTCCCGATGTACCGCTCGACCTGCTGTTTTATATTGTCATCGCTGGAATTGACATTGTTGATTCCGTCAATCACAAGCGCGGAATATTTGCTCGAAATGTACGACTGCACCTCGTTCAGAACGTCGGTAAACTCGCGCTTCTTATCCGATTTAAAGAACAAATTCTGCGTACTGTTTTGTGATGTTAAATTCATAGCTCGAACACCTCGTTTGCTATTTTTGAAATAGCCTTGCGGAAATCCTTGCTGTCTTTTTCGGTCAATCCCGCGAATAAATTCCCCGCGAGAAACTGCTTGTAAACCTCATCGGAATGCGGAATTTTAAAGCTCACGCCGCCTACGATCTGCTCAATTTCATCGTCCGCCTGGAATGACGAAACATTGCTCGCCGCCTTGTACTGCTTATTGGCGTTGAATTTGTTATCCAACAAAAGCGGGAGCTGCGAGTTCAAATACGAGATTGACTTCAAATCGCATGACACCAAGCGCAGAACGGCATCGGACTCAATCAACGAAACCGCCGACAGCACATCATTAGTGATATTGCTTGTGCAGTCGATGATAATATATTCGCACATTTTTCGTAGCTCGTCGAGCAGTTCCCGTGCCTGTGTTTCCGTGTACGGCGCATAGCTGAACGCATTTTCTCCTTTCAGCATGGCAAGCATGGTGAGGTACTCGTTTTTCCTGTGGAGGATCGCGTTTTGGCGAATAAGATTTCCGTCAACATGAGCCGCGCCGAGAATGTTTCCAAGCGAGGTTTCTGACTCGAGATCGGACGGCGGGCAGACATAGGGCAGAGGCGGCGCGGACATATCCGCAAGCACAAGGATGACATTCTTTTTCTGCGAAGCAATATACCGAGCCAGCTTAACGCTCATGATTGTCTTGCCGGAAGACGGCGATCCCCAGACTGCCAGCACCTGATTATCCCGTCTGTCGGGCGGCAGCTCGAAACAAGCGCTCTCGGGAGAGTTTATGTCAAATTCGAGGTCAAGCTCCTCATCGTCATCGCTACGCGCAAGCAAAGATTTAAACAGATTCGGCATCTGAAGTCACCTCCGTTTCCGTATTATCCGAAGTATTTTCCGAAACATTTTCAGAATTCGTATCGGAACTATTCTCGGGATTAATAATCACTTTATCGATTTCGGAATTATTTTCGCCGGAGTTTTCCTCGGTAATCTGGCTCTGCGAAAGTATCTCCGGTACTTCGGGCTTGCCGATATTTTCGTTTTCTTTTTCATTTTCCGCCGCCAATTCTGTCAAGTGTTTTTCCTGTGCCGAAATGAATTTCTGCGCGTTTTCAGCCGTTCCGCGGTATACGAGCGCGACATGAATTTCACCCTCCGCCTCGAGTTCCGCGAGGATGTTCGCCTGTTCGGGAGTGACGAGCAGCGTCACGGTTTCGGGCAGCTCGGTTTCCTCCTCGCCGTCGGGCTTTACGGTAACGGTTTCATCGTCGTTGCCTTTCTTGTCGGTCACAGCGATTACCTCTACATACTGCAATTCCTCGGGAACAACGGTTTCGCCCTTTTCCTTATAGTCAATCGCAATCACCGACACGATATCTCCCGAAATGAGCTTGCCGGAAAGCCCGCTCGCAAACGAGGGAATTGTGATTGAAATAGCGCGTTTTTCGCCCGTCAAGCCGTACAAATACGCGTTTTCGCTGGGCAAAAGACATCGAGATTGTTGAAGTCGGCGCGTACAAT
>USOZ01000089.1 GCA_900556525.1 uncultured Oscillospiraceae bacterium
GTGCGTTCCGTGAATTTCGGTCAGCCTGCACGGATTTTCCGCCGCGAAGCGTTCGATCGCCGCGCGCGGGATAAGCTCGTCGCGGTCGCCGTACAGAATGTGCGTGACGGGTGAGAGGGCGCGGACGGGATTTTCGCGCGCGAACTTCAGATACCGCCACGAAAGTACAGCCGAGGAGCTTTCCGCAATGAAAAAATGGGAGGAGGGCGCGCTGAATGGACTGGTTTAATCTTTTCGGGCTGATTTTCGTGGCTGCTATTCTTATCCCGAACATCATTTTCGCCGCCACACACCCCGACGGCTTCGAGAACAAATACAACAACAAAACGGCCGAAACGCTGGAGCAGGTCGGTCGGTTCGGCTGCTTCGGATTTATGTTCATTTCGCCGCCGTTCGTATGCTTAGATTACCCGTTCGACGGCGCGCAGACGCTATATATCGTCCTCGGCGCGGCGCTCACCGCGCTTTACTGCCTAGGTTGGGCGATTTTTTGGCGCGAAAGCTCAGTCAGAAAGGCGCTTGCGCTGTCGATTCTCCCGTCGCTGCTCTTTCTCGAAAGCGGAATTCTTACGCTTCATATCCCGCTTATAATACTTTCGGTAATATTTACGATATGTCATATTACAATAAGTTATAAAAATGCGGTTATATAATATCAACGCCGTCCGCGTAAAAACGGACGGTTTTTTGCGTCTGTTCCTGCAATTTTTCTTTTTGAGATATTCATATTGCATTTGTGCTGCGGTATAAAATCATTTGTGAACATTTCATTTTTGCAGCTTTGCGAAAGCGAAAATTTCATAATTCTGCATATATTCCGCACATTACGACTACATTTTGGTAAATATTATAGTGCTATATGCACAATTATTCAGAAATTTCAAAAAAGTGCTTGCACTGCCGCACCAAATCTGCTATAATGAAGTCACAAAAGGAATTTGCAAGATTTAAAACAAAATAATTCAAAAAGCAGGCAATGGAGTCTTTGAAACCGTTGTCTGCTTTTTTGCATAGAAAGGAATGATCGATATGAGCAGCAACACGGAAATTATGCTGAAGGACATCGGAATGGTGTACAAGACAACGGACGGACGCGACGTAACCGCGCTCACGAGCGTATCGCTCGACATTCAGAGGGGAGAATTTATTTCCCTGCTCGGACCGTCCGGCTGCGGAAAGACCACCCTTCTGCGGATTATCGCCGACCTGCTCCAGCCTACTTCGGGAACAATAACCGTCGGCGGCGAATCTCCGAGAGCCGCGCGGCTTAAACAGCGCTATGGGATAGTTTTCCAGAGCGCGGTGCTTTACGACTGGCGGACCGTCAAGAAAAACGTTATGCTCCCGCTCGAAATAATGCACGTTCCAAAGGCGGAACGCAGCGAAAGAGCGGAGAAAATGCTTGAACTTGTCGGACTTACAGATTTCGCGAACCATTACCCGAATCAGCTTTCGGGCGGTATGCAGCAGAGAGTCGGAATAGCGCGCGCCTTGGCGCTCCGCCCCGAAATTCTTCTGATGGACGAGCCTTTCTCGGCACTCGACGAATTCACCCGCGAAAAGCTGCACATGGACTTGCTGAGAATTTGGCGAAAAACGAACAAAACCATTATATTTGTAACGCACAATATCTCGGAATCGGTTTTCCTCTCCGACCGCGTATGCGTCCTCTCCCCTCACCCGGGACGGCTCTCCGCAGTCGTTGATATTGACCTTCCGAGACCGCGCACCATGGAAATGCGCGACACTCCGCACTTCACGGAGCTTGTCGCAAAAGTGCGAGGCAGCTTCGAGGGCGTTTAAGGAGGCGATAAAATGCGGGCTGTAAAGAAATTTCTGAAATCAAAGCAATTCGTAACGCTCGTGTGGGTTTTCGGAATATTCGTTGTCTGGGAAATATTCGCGTTTATCGTCGAGGGAACAAAGCGCACGCCGATAAACGTCCTGCCGCACACATGGCAGATCGTCGGATCGCTTTTCAGCGACAGTAAGGTCAGCGGACAGCAGACAATGGCGCAGCTCATCGCTTCAAGCTGTGCGGAAACGCTGCTTCGAGCGGGAATAGGCTTCGTGATAGGTACGGTTCTCGGATATGCGCTCGCGCTGCTGATGAACCTCTCGTCGATAGTCGAAAAAATTGCTTTTCCCTACCTTATGATAATTCAGATGATACCGATACTCGGTATGGCGCCGATAATCCTCGCGATAACGAAAGACATAAACACTTCACGAATAGTTATCGCCGCGATACTGACGTTTTACCCCGTTTCGACAAACGTTCTGGCGGGATTTAAGGCGGTCGAAAAAGAAAAACATGAGCTTATGTATTCCTACGCGGCGAATAAGTTCCAGCTTTACACAAAAACGCTTATCCCCGCGTGTATCCCCTACTTTTTTACAGGGCTGAAAATATCCGCGCCTATGGCGATAACCGCGTCGATACTCGTGGATACGCTTCAGGGCGGAAACGGACTCGGCTGTATGCTTTCGCAGTCGCTCAAGGGCGGTATGACAAGACTTGTTTTCTGGAATATCGTGCTTATAAGCGCGCTGATAGGTATTCTGAGCTTCTGGCTCATGGGTAAGCTCGAAGACCTGCTCTGTCCGTATAAGCAAAAAAAGCAGAGCTAGGGAGGTGCTGAAAAAATGAAAATGAAAAAGCTGCTTAACTCCGTTTCGGGAGTGGCTCTGCCGCTGGCTTTCGGCATAATAATCTTTATTCTCTGGCAGACGCAGGTTCTCCACTCCATGCTCGGCACAGACACGATAACTCTCCCGCTCCCGACGAGAATAGGCGAGATAATCTCCGACAACTCCGAAGCGATAGGCGGACACGTTAAAATAACGCTGACCGTAGCGCTTAGCGGACTTGCAGCAGGCTCGGTGCTCGGGTATCTTATCGCCGTTATCGCGACAATTTTTTCAAAATGGGGCGCGGGCGGACTTACGATAATCTCCGCGTTCAACGCGATCCCGATAGTGGCGCTCGCTCCCGTAATAAACAACTGGACGCGCGATATAAGCTCAGAAGTTGACGTGCGAAGCACGATAGCGAAAGCTCTCGTCGTTACAATATCCTGTACAGCTTCAATGAGCGTGAACGCGTTCCGCGGACTTACCGAGCTGAAGCCGTTTTCACAGGATCTGATGAAATCTTATGCCGCACCCGCCGTAACGGTTTTCACGAAGTTAAGGCTTCCGAACTCCGTTCCCTACATATTCACGGCGCTTAAAGTAAGCGTTCCCGCGTCGGTAATAGGCGCGCTCGTAACCGAATATTTCGCGGAGGACACCGTCGGCGTAGGCAGACAGATACGCGAAAATATCGTAAAAGGACAATATCCGACAGCGTGGGCGTATATCGCGGTAGCGTGCCTGCTCGGAATATGTATGTACATCGTGCTTATGATAGCCGAACGGCTCATACTCGGGCGCAGGCGCTCGCATTTACGCTAAAAAATAACGGAAAACCCCGTTATATATAAAACATATAAAAAGAAAGGAAGAACAACCATGAAAGCAAGAAGAAAATCAATCCTTATCGCAGTCGCAATGATTGCGGCAATCGCACAGGCGGCGTCGTGCAGCAGCTCTGAAAAGCCCGCTTCCGACACATCGGCAGCTACATCTGCCGAAACGACAAACGACTCCGCAGCAGACTCCTCCGAATATTGTCCTTTGAAACGACAACAGCCTCCGCAGCAGATACCTCAGAAACTGCCGAAGCGGCTTCTTCCGGTGAAATGACCCACGAAGAGATCATTAAAGCGGCAGCAGCAGACGGTAAAGTTGGAAACTGGGGCCTCGGAAACGAGTACGAGATTCAGGCGCTCCTCACAAAGTACGGCCTGCCCGCAGATTATATCACTCAGGACTTCACAATGGACCAGTTCGACTCAGACGCGGTAACTCTCGCTTCGGCAATGACCTATAACGAGCTTGGCCTTGTGGTAAACAGCTATGACGGCGGCTACAGCTACGGCGATACCGTAAGCACAATAGACATGAACGACGAAGGCGTAGCGATGCTCGAGGACAACCTCTTCTGTTCAAAGGCTTTCGCCGAGGCAAATCCCGCAACCGTAAAGGCTTTCGTTTCCGCATCAATGAAGGGCTGGGCATACGCGTGCGCTAATCCCGAAGAGGCTGCTCAGATAGTATTCGACGCAGGCTCGTCAGTTTCCGCCGACCACCAGCTCCACATGGCTAACGAGGTCGCAAAGCTCGTTACGACAAACATGAAGGGCGAAACGGTTTCCGCAGACGACGTAGGAAACATGGACGAAGAAGCAATGCAGCAGACCCTCGACCTCGCAAAGCAGTACATTATCCTTGAGGACTCCGCCGCAAAGGAAAAGCTCGCTTCTCTTACGCTTGACGATATAAGAAGCACAGCTTATCTCACCTACGACCCCGAAAAGGACGGCGCTCCCGAAAAAACGGACGTTTCCGTTCAGCTCAAGTGGCTCCCGCAGGCGCAGTTCATGGGCTATTATGTAGCACAGGCAAAAGGCTACTACGACGAAGTTGGTCTTAACGTAACGATCATCCCCGGCGGCGGCGACATTTCCGAAACTACCGCAGTTTATAACGGCACAGTTGATTTCGGCGTAACATGGGTATCCAATCTCATCAACGCTGACGCGGGCGGAATGGATCTGCTCGAGGTAGCTCAGGTCTACCAGCGTTCGGGTCTTGTACTTGTATACAAGAACGACACATTCAAGAAATAAGCCTACCACTCATTTCATCATACTTTCCCCCTAAAGGGAAGGGCTGATTAAATCGGGTATGCAGCCGCGATCTATTCAGCACTTCCCAAATGACTCCGCAGATCCGGCTTTCTGCGGGGTCGGCGGAAAGCCGCTGCGCGGCGGCGGTTTTCCGGCGAAAAATGCCGAAAAGAATACGAAAGGAAGAATCAATATGGATATTATCATCAGAAACGGTACAATAGTCACGGCGACGGGAATGTATAAAGCGGATGTTGCCGTTAAAGACGGAAAAATCGCTGAAATTGCGGCAGACCTCTCGGGAATGGCTGCGGAAAAGGTCGTTGACGCGGCGGGAAAGCTGGTTCTTCCCGGAGCAATAGACGCCCACACGCACCTTGCAATGCCTTTCGGCGGAACGATCTCCTCCGACGATTATTTCGCGGGAACAAGAGCTGCGGCGTGCGGCGGTACTACGACGGTTTTCGACTTTGCTCTTCAGGATTTCGGCGAAACAATGACCGAAACGTTCAACAGAAGAAACGCGCTCTGCGCGCCTGACGCGGCGGTAGATTATTCGTTCCATATCGGCGTTAAGGACATTTCGGGCAAGCTGCTCGATTCGATCTCCGACGCCTGCGACATAGGAATAACTTCATATAAGGTATTTATGGTGTACGATTTCGGCGTTAAGGACGGCGTTTTCTATCAGCTTCTTGAAAAATCCAAGGAGTTCGGCGCGCTTATCGCGGTTCACGCCGAAAATAACGAGCTTGTGAACACTCTTACCGAAAAATATATTTCCGAGGGAAAGACGAGCGCATGGTACCACTACATGAGCCGCCCCGAATTTGTCGAGGGCGAAGCGGACGAACGTGCAATAAACCTCGCAAAGGCTGCGAAAGCTCCGCTCTATATCGTTCATCTCGCGAATAAGCAGGGCGTTGAAGCCGTCACGGCGGCAAAGGACGAGGGCTATGAGATCTATGCGGAGACCTGTCCGCAGTACCTCGAATTCACCAGCGACGTATATAAGCGCGAGGACGGCAGAAACTTTGTATGCTCGCCGCCTATGAAAGGCGAAGAAAGCCGTCAGGCGATATGGGAAGCGATAAAGCGCGGCGATATAGATACTATCGCTACCGACCACTGCCCGTTCATGCAGTCCGAAAAGGACTGGGGGCTTAACGACTTCAGAAAGATTCCGAACGGCTGCGCGGGAATTGAAAATATGTACCCGTATATGCTCGGAAAGGCAAACGAAGGCGTTATCCCGTTCACAAAGGCGGTCGAACTTTGTTCAACAAATCCCGCGAAGATATTCGGCTGCGCCGATAAAGGCGAGATCGCCGTCGGAAAAGACGCGGACATCGTTATCTACGACCCCGAAAAAGATTTCACTATCCATCAGGAAAATATGCACTCCGACTGCGACCACACTATCTGGGAGGGCGTAAAGGTCCACGGCTACCCCGTTCAGACCTACTCGCGCGGCAGGCTCGTTTATGACAACGGCGAATTCGTCGGAGAGCGCGGCTGGGGCAAGTTCGTGAAGTGCGAAAAGCACAAGGCGAAATGACCCGATTTCCCCCGAAAGGACTGATTTTATGACATACAAACGAATAAACCCCGCCGAAGAAGCGGCACGCTGTATGCTCTGTGAAAACCCGCCCTGCACGGCGGCGTGTAAGAACGGCTGTGACCCTGCGCGGGGAGTAAGGGCGGTGCGTTTTAATAACGCCGCAGGCGCTTTCGCTTTTTTGGGAAGCTGCCGCGGCTGCTCGGGCGAGTGTGAAAAAGCGTGTATCCACGTCGATTTCCCGATAAGAATACGCGAAATGGCAAGGCTTCTCCCCGAGAACGGAAAATGTCCCGAAACCGACCTTTCCATTGATTTTTGCGGCGTGCATTGCGAAAATCCGTTCTTCCTGTCCTCGTCCGTAGTCGCAAGCGATTATGAGATGATAGCGAAAGCGTTCGACATGGGCTGGGCGGGCGCAGTCTACAAGACGATAGGCTTCTATAAGCCCGAGGAGGTTTCTCCCCGCTTCGACGCGGTAGGAAAAGAGGGTACGCCGTTTATCGGCTTCCGAAACATGGAGCAGATAAGCGACCATGAGCTTAGCGAAAACCTCGAAACGTTCCGCCGCCTTAAAAAGGATTACCCCGATAAAATTCTCGTTTCCTCGATAATGGGTCAGACCGATGAGGAATGGACAGAGCTTGCGCGGCTCTCCGAAGAAGCGGGCGCGGACATGATAGAATGTAACTTCTCCTGCCCGCACATGAGCGCTCACGGCATGGGCAGCGACGTAGGACAAAGCCCCGAGCTTGTCGCGAAGTATACCAAACTTGCAAAAAAAGGCACAAAGCTCCCCGTTCTCGCGAAAATGACCCCAAATATCTCGCATATCGAGCTTCCCCGTGGTTAT
>USOZ01000090.1 GCA_900556525.1 uncultured Oscillospiraceae bacterium
GGATTGATTTTTCCGAAAAAATATGCTATTATATATTGGTCGGCGCCTGTTTCCGACCCGACCCACTGGACCTGCCACGGCGTTTCTTTCTCGACGAGAGATGTGGACGGTCACCCCTCTGATGTTGACTGGACTGACAATGAGCTGTTCGCTCCCGACGTTGTTGAAAAGGACGGAAAGTATTACCTGTACGCGTACATTGTAGGTGCGAAAGGCTGCGTAGCGGTAAGCGACCGTCCCGAGGGTCCGTTCAGACTTATTTCGCAGTACAAATACAATATCGAAAATCACTACGACGACGGAACTTTTATCGACCCGGGCGTTCTGGTTGACGATGACGGACGCGTGTATGTTTACTGCGGTTTTCAAGGCTCGTATATGGCGGAACTCAACGCCGAAAATATGTACGAGGTAATCGACGGGACATATTTTACAGACATTATTCCTACCGCCGAGCCGCACCGCTTTTTTGAAGCCTGCTCGCCCCGCAAGGTCGGCGATACATACTATCTGATATATTCTCCGCAAATCGGCAGCAGGCTCGATTATGCGACGAGCGACTCGCCCACGGGACCGTTCGCATACCGCGGAACGATAGTTGACAACGGCGTTGATTTTCCGGGTGGAAACAATCACGGCTCAATATGCAAGGTAGGCGAACAATGGTATATTTTTTATCACCGTATGACAAACGGCTCGATAATGTCGCGTAGAGGGTGCGTTGAACGCATTGAAATTCTACCTGACGGAACTATTCCGCAGGTTGAAATGGCTTCTCTCGGCTTTGCCGAATCACTCAATCCGTATGAGGAAACTCCCGCCGACGCTGCGTGCGTGCTGCTTGGGGGATGCCTCATTACTGAAAAAAATCCCTTCGAACGAATGATAATCGGCATTACGGACGGCTGCGTTATCGGCTGGAAGTATTACGATTTCGGCGTAAGCTCGGGAAGTGACAGAACGCTGCTTATCAATATGGAAGGCTGCGGCTGCAAGGGAAAAATCCACGTTATTATTGACTCGCTTGACGGCGAGGAGATAGGCTGTGCGCAGTTCGGAGGATACGACGGCATATTGTCTGTAAAGGTTAGTCCCGTAAGCGGCAGACACGCGCTTTATCTTAAAGCTGAGCAGGATTACACGGGCTGGTCGGCGGATATGTTCAAGGGCAGAGAGCTGTTCAGACTGAACAAGATACTGTTTATGCAGTAATGCTTCTTAACACAACGGCGCATACACATATGCAGTGCTCCCCGCAAAAGGGAAGATGCCAGGGTATATCGCCGTATTTGCACCGAGTTTTTCGCGGCAAGCGAATACAAGTAATATATAAAATCGCATACGAGTTCCGATTTTTGAAGAACTCCGCATACAACGGCTCTGTTATTGCTGACAGAGCCGTTTTTGTCGTAAGCAGGCTTGAAATGCGGCATAAATCTGTCGAATTACCTTGAAAAATTGATTTAAATATGCTATACTAAAAGTAAATCAGTGTTATTGGGGGGATAATATGCGGATTGCGGTTTGTGACGACGAACCGGGAATGCTTGCGATTATGCACAAGCTTGTTACGAACGAATTTGAAAAAAGACACGCCGATTTTACAATTCTGGCATATTCCGAAGCGGAAAAACTTCTTTCGGACTTCGCGAAAAAGTCGTTTGACGTGCTTTTTCTTGATATAAAAATGCCCGGAACAGACGGGTTTGAGGCGGCTCGCCGTGTACGCAGCCTTACGGACGAAACGGAAATAATTTTCATAACGACCGAACAGGAACTTGTATATGACAGCTTCGATTTTCAGCCGTTTGCATTTATTCCGAAAACTCCGCCGGAACTTATGAAGAGCCGACTTTCAAGAACGGTTGGAAATCTGCTCGCAAAGTACAAGGTCAGCCGAAGAATCTGCGTTGAGCTTCCGTACAGTGAAAAAATGTACATAAAGCCGAACGATATTATTTATGTTGGAAGTGAAAGAAATAATCTGATCTACCACGTCTGCGACGGCGAAGATGTGCTGGTGCGCGCGAAAATACAGGAAGCGGAGGAAATTCTTCCTGCTGACCTTTTTGTAAGAATACATAACAGATTGATAGTGAACATGGCGCATATTGAAGCTATAGATCATTCGCAGGGGACGCTTACGGTTACAGGCGGCGAGATATTGCCGATAAGCCGACCGCGTAAGCAAAGCCTTTCGGAAGCGTACGACCGCTATTTGCGGACGCTTGTATAAATGCGGGTCAGAGGGAGAGATATATGAGAGAATTTATTGAAATTTTTTTGTCTGTATTTTCGTGTGCAGCGTCGGCTGCGGTAATGGTCTGGTTTTTTGTCTGCTTTTTGGGATTTTCACCGCGAATAAGGCACAAACGGCTTCATACAGTCGCGTGGATAGTGTTTAATGTTATAATTGCATACCCGATAGCAATGAATTTTCCCGAGCATTATATCATAAAAGAGATAATTTACCTTGTCTGCTATTTTTTATGGTCGCTGGCGCTTCTGAAAGGCAGCGTTATAGCAAAGCTCTTCATGTCGGCGGTAACTGTGTTTATGGCGCATTTTGTGAATGTTGCGACGTATGACCTTTTTATGGCGCTTACGGGAAGACAATTTCCGCGCATCGCTAATTTGATCAGCGTTGTGTTCCTTTTTGCGGTACTGTTTGTATTAAAACGGCTGTATCCGCGCGATAGTATACGTCTTAATCCCGGCGAGTGGGTATTTGGAATGGCGCTTATGACGATTTCATTCGCTGCAGCTCATCTGATACACAGCGTCCAGGCGAGCGTTTCTGAGGCTGAACCGTCGATAAAGCTGCTGCTTGTTGAACTTTGCCTGACAATGGTTATCCTTATCTGCATTTTTATGCTGCTTTCGATAGGGAAATACAACCACGAGCGCCAGCAGCTTCGGGATTATACTATTCACAGAGAAAGCCGCCTGTATTATGCCGAAAATATCAGGCTCCAATATAAAGAACTGCTGCGCATACGCGAGAAAGCAAAGCAGAATTACGAGATACTGCGGCAGCTTGCCGATTACGGAAGTCTGGGCGCTGTACGCGAATATGTTGATGGCTGTATCAATGATATTGTCGTTTCCGAAACGAGCATTGACGTCGGAAATGATACGCTTAGCGCATTGCTTAACGCAAAGATTTTGTCCGCAAAATATCACAACATACAGGTTATTTGTACAGCGGACAAGTCGATCGGAGGAATAGATGAACTTGACCTCTTCGGGCTTATCGGAAAAATGATAGACAGCACAGTTGAGATCGCAAGCGCGAGCAGCGGCACGAAATATATCGAGATAAGCATTTCGTCTCAAAAGGGGAGCGTTACGGTTTTTTGCGGCGCTTCGGATTCCGAAAGCGAATACAGCGAGATAAGCAGAAATATTATCTGCGGAATAACCGAAAAGTACAACGGTTCGGTTTCGTTCTATCATGAGGAAAATATGACATGCTGTAAGGCTCTTTTGCGCTGTACAGACAGATTTTACGACGTTTAACGCCAAAATTTCACAAATTTCTGCAAAACTTCACATCTCGTTTGACTTTTATGCAAAAGGTGATATACTGAAAGCATAAAGAGAGCCTGCCGCGGCAGGAAGATTTGCTGAACGTTGTGACGTAAGTTTAGAATGAAATGAGAACAGTTTCGGTGCGCCGAAACTGTTTCATTTTGTGCAGAAAAAATCCCGCTGTAATCAAATACGGCGGGATTTTTCGTTTTGTCTGACTTTATACTCAGCACCAATTAAAAACTATACAAAAATCGAGTATAATCTTGCATATAGAGGTTATACGAAGATTTTTTGTCTATAGTTTTATTGGTGCTTCCTTAATCAGAGCTTCCTTATTTTTTCTTTTTGAGTATTGCTGCCGCAACCGCAAGTTCGCCGAATATTATCGCAGCTCCTGCGGCGCATTCAACGCCCGTGTACGGATTTTCATTTTCCGAACTTATGTCTGAAATGTTGGCGTTGTCCGGACTTGGAACGATATTTGAATCAATGTCACATATTGTATCGGGAGTATCACTCTCGCTGTCGGGAGAATTGCCGCTGTCAGGAGTGTCATTTTCGCTGTCGGGAGTGTCGTGTTCATCGTCGGGTATGCCGCCGTCGGGAACGTCCGCGCTGTCAACAGGCGGCTTTGTGGTGTCGGTTTTGCTTGTTTTACTGCTTATCGGAGCTGTTTCATCGGGAACTGTTGTTGCGTCGGAAGTAGTCTTTGACGTAGGCTTCAGGGTAGTAGCTGAGGTTTTGTCATTATCGTTGGTTTCCGAACCTGCCGACGAAGCGGTAGTATTTGATATTACAGGCGGAGTTTTTCCTGTGCTTGCCGAGGGAGTTGTCGTGGTTGAAACCGTAGTGTTGTCGGAGCTTGAAACGGAAGAAGCAGTTGTTGTAGTCGTGGTCGTGGCGGAAGGGGAAGTGCTTGACGCTGTTGCCTGTACAGGGTCATTCGGAACGGTCAGCGTTGTTTTTCCGCCGTCGAATGTTACTGTTCCGTTTCCGACTGAATCAAATGTTACTGTCGTGGTGTAGATAGTGCTGTTCTGCTTATATCCTTTCGGGGGAGCAATTTCCTTGAGATAATATGTTCCCGCTCCAATTTCGCTGAAATGAACGATACCGTTTGAATCAGATACAGCGGAGAAAAGCGGCGTTCCCGCACATGAAATATCGTCGTAAATTCCGAACTTTGCACCCTCGAGAGCAATTCTGTTTGAAGAATCTATCTTGTTGAATTCAATGTGAGTCTTGTGCGTTACGGGAGTAGGAATTCTGGCATTGTCGCAGGTCGGGAACACATCGGGTGCACCGAAAGCGCCGCCGTTTTTGTTGTATTTCACCGTACCGTCGGACTGGATTTCGCATCCGAAAATATCGTTGCTTATTTCGCAGCCGTTTGCCGCAGTGATTTCTTTTATGTAATATGTGTTTCCGACAGAGAGGGCAAGTCCTGCGCTGTCAAATGCAACAACGTAATCAGAACCGTTAAGAGTGGCTGAAGTGGTCGCGATAGGTGATCCTGCGCAGGCGCTGTCGGAGTAAAGCCCGAAAACCGCTGTCGAAGCGTTCGCATTTGCCGCACCGTCGATTGTCTTTATAAGAGAAATGTCGCTCAATGTGACTGCCGGAGGTGTTACGGGAATGGGCGTTACAGGGTTATATGCACCCGTAAAGTGGGTTTCTCCGCCGGTTCTTATTGTATCGCCGATATATACGCCGCAGAAATTTGAGTTTGACGTAATTACGGCGCTTGGAGCGATAATTGTTCCCCAGCCTATTGCGGTCAGAGAAACAGTTCCCGTAAATTGTGCGTCCGAGACCGACGAATCAAAGAAATTGTAATAAACTCTGTTGACATTTGTTGAATTTACGACAGCTTCGCCGCTCTCGGGCTCAACTCCACCTATTTTAAGTGAAAAAGGTTTTCTGTTCCATTCCGAAAAGCCGTTCATATCAATGTTCAGCACAAGTATGGATGTTGAGCCGGAGGGGAAGTTGACGGTAACGTCCTGCGAGAGTCTGCCAAGTTCATCTGCGGTAAGAGTGCGGCATTCTGTGCCGCTCATTGCGTTCACATTATAATCGGTTATATTTGTGATAGGATTTCCCGCGCCGTTATCCTGACCGCTGAGGGTTATATTGCCTGTATCAGCCATGCCTGCAAGCTGACGGTTGTAAGCGAAAAAGCTGTTGGCGAGGTTGTCCATGTCAATATATTTTTCGGTTGCCGTGTCTGCGGAGATTGTGCCTGCGCTTTCGACTTTGTGACGTTCTCCGGTCGTTTTGTTTACAATGAAGTTTTCCGCGCCGGTTTCGACATTAAAGTTTTCGCCGACATATAAGGAGTCCTTTGCATATCCTATTTTTACCGCTCCGACAAGTGATTCAAAATCGCCGATATACGTTTCGGTTGCGAAGTAGTCGTTGCGCAGGCAAAGCTCGGAGTCAACTACTGTCACAGGGTCCTGCGCCATTCTGCGCGCAAGAGCCGAACCATGCTGGTGACCGCTCAGATCAAGCTCGTTCAGCGCAATAAAGCAGTAACTCTGCATTATGTTTACAAGATTGTCTGAGTCGCTCGAAACTCTGTATGTAACCGTAGGAAGGGCGTTTGCGGAAAAAATTCCTACGGACAGCGATACCGCTGCGGCAGAGATCACGGCGGTAGCTTTTTTAAAAATACTTTTCATTGTTTATCCTCCTTATGCTATATATAAATAGGAAAGGCTTTGTAACATTATTATATAACTTTTTGTAAGTCGTGTCAATTATTTTTTGAGAAAAAATATAACAATAGCAAAAAATACAATAATTTTTCGGCGATATTAACAATAATGCACACGTTTTTTAAGCAAATAATCTTATATAGGGAACAATACGGTTACACAAATGATACAAATGTTATGTTTTTTTGCTTCTTATGAATATATTTTTTCAAAAAGGTGTTGACAAATGTCGAAAGGTGTGGTAAAATACTAATGTAATCTAAATCAGGTGGACGCGGGAAGCAATTCCTGAGGAAAGTCCGAGCATCATAGAGCAGGGTAGCTGTTAACTACAGCCGAGGGCGACCTTAGGGCTAGTGCAACAGAAATATACCGCCTGTTTTACAGGTAAGGATGGAAAGGCGAGGTAAGAGCTCACCGGAGTGGTAGAGATGCCGCTGCCATGTAAACCCTATCCGATGCAACGCCGATTGGTTCGGAGGATAACGCTTCTGCTCGAAGCGCTTCGTTTAAGGCGGCTAGAGCTTATCGGCGACGATAAGACCAGATAGATGTTCACCCAACGACAGAACTCGGCTTATCGATTTAGTTACTTTTTTCGGTAATAACCTTATGGTTATTATATATTCATCATTTTCCCCCGTATACATGTGTAAAGCGCTTTGCACTTGTATAATATCCAAGTTGTTATATTCATTTTCCTCTCCCCCTGTTGAAAAACAGGGGATCTTTTTTTGCCTTTTTAAGGCGGCGCTTGTGCTTCGCGGGCACTCGCGGCTTTCAATTTATTTGCCTTATTTCCCATAATCAAAACGCCGCAATCGTAAGGATAGTGCGAACGTGGCTTATCGATTTAGTTACTTTTTTCGGTAATAACCTTAT
>USOZ01000091.1 GCA_900556525.1 uncultured Oscillospiraceae bacterium
TGCCCCGGCTTCGGAAGAGGTCGGCTACAATGTCTGCGCGGCTGTCGTGAGCGATGTAGGTTCGGACAAAAGCGACAGGGGCGTTGAGCTTTTCGCGGACGATCTTTACGACCGCTTCTGCGGGAAATATACCGATGGTATTCTCCTGCTGATAAACAACGACACGAATTACGACTACCTCACCACCAGCGGAAGCTGCATTGAACTGTACACAAGCAGACGCATTGACGGTCTTTTCGACGTAATCACGCCGATTATTTCGCGCGGTGACTATTCGGGAGCGATAACGAGCTTCTGCGCGCAGGTGAAAAATGCCGAAAAAACGGAAGAAACGTATACCGAGCGCTATTACGAAGATGATTGCAGCGACGACGTGATACCTTTTGAAGCAATCGAAGCTATCTTCCCTGTGCTGGTCTTTTCCGTGATTATTTTTATTGTAATTGTGCAGTGCGTTAAAAACGCCTACACGCTGAGGCCAAACAAGGGCGCAAAGGACTATATCTGGCGCAGTTCGCTTAAATTCAGCGAAAAATCCGACACATTCCTGCACGCCTACACTACCACGACCCGTGTTTCATCTTCAAAAAGTCACCGTTCGGGCAGCCATCACAGCGGACACCGCAGAAGCGGCGGCGGACGCAGTCACGGAGGCGGCGGCAGACACAGATAATATTGACAAAACAGGAAAAGTGTGCTAAAATTATAAAGATTTACGCTTAACGGATCTTTACGAGGAAAATTCTAATGAAAAAGAAAAAAAGCAAGCTCAACCTGATAATCTGCGGCGTTGCATTTGTAGTGATGCTGCTCTACATTTTCTTTATCGACGGCGTTGATAACCTTACCGCTTCGATAACCGCAATGAACCCTGTCTTTCTTGTTATTGCCGTACTTTGTATGTGCGGATACTGGTTTCTCGAAACGTCTGCGCTGCACCTGACTGCGAAAAGTCTTGAACCGAACGTTAAGTTCAAAGATTCGCTTTTCGTAACAATGATAGGACAGTATTTCAACTGCATAACACCTTTTGCGAGCGGCGGTCAGCCCATGCAGATCTATTATTATACCAAGCGCGGGCTTACGCTGGGTTCGGCAATGACGGCGCTCATAAGCCGATTTATCGTTTATCAGTTCGTGCTGACCGTCTACTCGGTCGTATTTCTCGTTTTTAAGCTCTCTATGTTTACGACGGGGAGCTTACAGGGTCTTACGTTCCTTACGATAATCGGATTTATTATAAATACTGCGGTTATCGCCCTGCTTTTCATGGTAGCTTTTTTCCGCACGCCGACAACAAAAATGGCGCACGGTATAATCAGACTTCTCGGAAAAATTCGCATTATAAAGGACGTTGACGCGAAAATCACGTTTATCGACAACGAACTTGAACAGTATCACGAAAACTTCCTTTTCATAAAGAAAAAGCCTGTGCTTATACTGAAGTGCTGCGCGCTTACGGCGGTTCAGCTTTTCCTTTATTTCAGCATCACCTACGTTATTTATCTCGGCTTCGGCATGAGCGAGACCGACATTTTCACGATAACGGCTTGCCAGTCGTTCGTACTGATGATCTCGTCATTCGTTCCGCTCCCGGGCGCGCTTGGCGCGGCTGAGGGCAGCTATGCGGCGTTTTTCGGCGATATTTTCGGGAAATTCACGGGCTTTTCAACATTTGTATGGCGTTTTCTGACATTCTATCTGCCGATACTGATAGGTCTGGTCATAAACCTTGCGCTTACACGCCGCGGCAAGGAAAATTTAAGCCAAATTGAAGAAAACGCAGAAAAAAACATTGACTGAGCGAGGTTCGTATGGATATTGTCGATAAGAATATAGACGGCGGAAAGGCGTTCGACTGGGGCAGGACTTCGGCGGATTACGCTAAGTTCCGCGACATTTACCCCGACGGATTTTACGAAAAGCTGCTTTCTCTCGGGCTTTGCAGGGACGGGCAGAGAGTCCTCGACGTCGGAACGGGAACGGGAGTTCTCCCGCGAAATATGTACCGTTTCGGCGCGAAATGGACAGGAACCGACATTTCCGAAAATCAAATTGAACAGGCGAAAAAGCTGTCCGAGGGAATGGACATCAGCTATTTGGCGCAGCCCGCCGAAAAACTGTCTTTTCCCGACGGAACTTTCGACGTAATAACGGCTTGCCAGTGCTTCTGGTACTTCGACCATGAAACGCTTGCCCCGAAATTTCACGATATGCTCAAAAGCGGCGGCAGCTTCGCGGTAATGTGCATGGAATGGCTTCCGTTTGAGGACAAAATTGCAGGCGCAAGCGAGGAACTGGTGCTTAAATACAGCCCGAACTGGAGCGGCGCGGGCGAAACCGTTCACCCGATCGCAGTTCCCGAGTGCTACAAAAAATATTTCGACATAGTTTATCACGACGAATATTATCTTGACGTTCACTTCACGCGCGAAAGCTGGAACGGCAGAATGAAAGCCTGCCGAGGGGTAGGCGCTTCGCTTTCTCCCGAGGAGATTGAAAAGTGGGAAAAAGAGCATATTGCTTTGCTGAACGAAATTGCCCCCGCAGAATTTGACATAAAGCATTACGGCGCGATAGTGCAGCTGAAAAGAAAGTAAAAATAAATCCCGCAGTCAGACGGCTGCGGGATTTTTGCCGATATCAGAGACTTTCGGCGAGCTGTTCAATCTGTTCGGCGCTTTCGCCGTTAATCGCACATTTCAGCTTTACGACAGGCTCTGCGAAAGTGAGCTCTTTCGAGGCTGAAAGCATTTCACGCATCACCTTTGCCGCCATTGGCGCCCACGCGCCGTTCTCAATAAATCCGACGGTTCTTCCGCGGAAGCCGCGCTCGGTGAGGTGTTCAATAAAATCGCGCATGAACGGGAAAATCCCCGCGTTATATGTCGTTGTCGCAAGCACGAGCTTTGCGCAGCGGAACGCCTGAGCGACCGCCTCGGACATATCGCAGCGCGCGAGATCCGTCACGATAACGCTTTTTCCGCTTTCGCGCAGCTTTTCTTCAAGCAGGCGAACCGCCTTGGCTGTATTTCCGTAAACAGAGGTGTAAGCGATAAGAATGTCGCCGCTTTCGGCTTCATAGCTTGACCATGTGTTGTACAGACCGAGATAATATCCAAGATTTTCAGTCAGAACGGGACCGTGCAGCGGGCATATCTTCTCGATTTCAAGCGCGGCAGCCTTTCGCAGGAGCGCCTGAACCTGTGCGCCGTATTTTCCGACAATGCCGATATAATAGCGGCGCGCTTCGTTCGCCCAGTCCTGCGCAGGATCGTCGCTTCCGAAGCGGCCGAAACCGTCCGCCGAAAACAGCACCTTATCGAAGCTGTCATAAGTCACGATGACCTCGGGCCAATGCACCATCGGCGCAGTAACAAATGTAAGCGTGTGCTTTCCGAGCGTTAGCGTGCTTCCCTCGCCCACAACAAGCCTGCGGTCGGAAAAGTCCGTCCCGAAAAAGCCGTTCATCATCTCAAAAGCCTTTTGCGAAGCGACAATTACGGCGCTTTTATACCGCTCCGCAAAGTTCATGATATTCGCGGAATGGTCAGGTTCCATGTGCTGAACGACGAGGTAGTCGGGCGTTCTTCCACAGAGAGCGGCATCGACATTTTCAAGCCATTCGTCGGTAAACCCCGCGTCAACAGTGTCCATAACGGCGATCTTATCATCAAGAATAACATACGAATTATATGTCATTCCGTCCGGCACACGATACTGCCCCTCGAAAAGATCAACTTTTTTGTCGGAAACGCCGACGTAAACAATATCTTCCGTAACTTTTTTCATATGTTTATGTCTCCTTTTTAGAATTATTCTAATTTTCAATATCATTATAGCATATTTTGCAAAAAAATCAAGAGGTTTCGGAAAACTTTTTACGCGGAACTGCCGCGGATTGACAAAAATGCGGTTATGCGGTAAAATAAAAGCAGCATCACGGAGGTGAGGAAAATGCAGACTGAAACGGAATTTTTTGACCTTTTCGGATTAACGCTCTATGTAAGCGACGACCATAGATTCGGCACGGACGCGCTTCTTCTCGCGCGGTTCGCAAAACCCTCGAAGAACGACATTGTTTGCGACCTTTGTTCGGGCTGCGGGATAATACCGATGCTGTTTGAAGCGTGGAAATGCGCGCCGAAAAAGGCGTATGCTTTTGAAATTCAGCCCGAGGCTGTTGAACTGCTCAAAAAGTCGGTTGAAGAAAATGAGCTTTCGGAGAAAATTTTCCCTGTTCTCGGAGACCTCACGAAAAATGACGAGCTGCTGCAAATTCCGCGCGAAAGCGTAACGCTTGTAACGGCAAATCCGCCCTATTTCAAGTCTCAAAGCGGCTCCGAACGCCTTTCGCCTGCGCAGGCTGCCGCACGCCACGAGCTTTTCTGCAACCTCGAACAAGTGATAAAAGCGGCAAACCTGCTGCTTAAATATGGCGGAACGCTTAAAATATGCCACATTCCCGAAAGGCTAACCGACGCTCTTTGTCTTATGCGGCAATACGGGCTTGAACCGAAAACCGTGCAGTTTGTTCACAACAGGCTCGCCGACCGACCGTATCTTGTGCTGATAAGTGCAAAAAAAGGCGGGAAACCCGGAGTTATCGTAGAGAAGCCTGCGCTCGTCGAGGACATGAACCGCGAACTTTTCGGAGAGGGGAAATATGAATGAAGATATAAACTATGTCGCTATTGAAAAGCATTGCCGCGAATGTCTTGAATTATACGTTTTAAGCCGTGCGCGTGCGCATTTCTTCTCAAAATTCACCATAATAACCGCGATAGTCGGGCTGTGTGTGCTTTCTCTTGTCGAGGTCGCTCAGGCGCTCATTTTCGGACTTGCACACCGAATAATTGAAGCGGAACTGTTTCTTTTCGGAAAATCGGGGCTAATCGTTGACTTTGATTTCTACCTGCTTCAAGCCGCAATGATAGGGCTTTGGATAGTCGCGCTTCTCTCGCTGATATGCTATATCCGCGAAAAATACAGCCCATGCGTTATCATGATATTTGCCTTTCCGCTTATCGCCGTGTACAGCGCGGTAGCGTTTATAACGGGGCAAAAAAGCGGAGCGATTTATATTCTGCTGTTTGTGTATTCGCTGTTTATGTTCGTTATCCAGTTCATCACGCTTCACCATGTTGCAGTTTTGGAACAGCTGAAAAAAGAACCCGGCTATCCGAATTTTAACCCCGACATTGTCGCTAAGGCTAAGCACTGCAACGAAAATATATGGGACGAAATGTCAAACGACGAGAAGATCATGGCGGAAAGAGAGGGGTATTTTCGCGGCAGATAGTGCGGACTTGCGGCTGCGGTATTGTATAAAATTGAGTTTGTATAAGGTATAGTTTTATGATTAGTTTTAAAAAAGTGCTTCGATCCAAACGTATTATTCTGATTATCGCCGCTGTTATGTTTATCGCGGGGATTTCGATGCTTTTTGTCGGAATTCTGCAAGGCGGCAGCGGTGAATTCTCAAAGTGGGACCCGTTTTCTGTTACGGACGAAGATTTAGGCAAAGAATTTCGCGGAGAAGCCGAGTGTCAGATATTTGACACCAAAGAAACAGACGGTGGCCTTTTATATGTTCTTATTTTTGAAAACGATGTCGGAAATATAAAATTTGTCGCATTTGATGTACCATCAAGCGCCGACAAATCCTTTGAACAGCCAAAAACGTTTGATGACATAGCATACATTCCGTTTTGCGGAGTTGTCCGCCAAAGCGGTGAGGAAGTGACCGAAAAAATAAGCGCTTCAATTTCCGAATGGTACGACCGCATGACCGAAAATGACTTAGAGCTTACATACAGCAAGGCGGAACTTCAAGAGTTTATTTTGCCTTATTATGTTGAAGTTGCCGCATCCGCTAATGCAAAACTCTTTTTAGCCGTCGGCATCGTTCTTTTTTCATTGGCTGTCATTTTAGCGCTGAGCGCTTTATTCGGAAAAAAATTTTTGTTAGCACTTGCGTGCGTTTTTCTTATAATAATTATTGTTTTTATTGCCGTTAATTTCGGGAAACTCGCAACTATAGCGAGCGTTTCGGAAATATCCGACGGACTGTATTTTATGAACTGTCAATATGATTATAACTGCGACAAGTTTCTGAATGCGGATATAAGTACAATAGACGAACTGTTAAAATGGATAGAAAACGAGCAGTTTTACGGCATTGAAATTGCAATAAATAACAGCAATTTCGGCTGTTCGGCATTTACGTCAGCAGACGGAAACGGAAATCGCTTATTCGGAAGAAACTTTGATTACGACGACACCGATACGCTTGTTATCTATTCCGAACCGAAAGACGGATACGCCTCCTATGCGGTGTCCGATTTGAACTTTTTTGGCATAGGGACAACCGACGGACTTGATGCAAACAACCTTGCCGCCAAAGCGGTCATGCTTGCCGCGCCATACATTTGCATGGACGGAGTAAATGAAAAAGGCGTCGGAGTAGGAATACTCATGCTCTACACTCCCGAAGTTCATCAGGACAACGGAAAAACCGATCTGCTTATTTCAGCAGCGATACGTGGAATACTCGATAAATGCGCAAATGTTGAGGAAGCGATAGAATTTTTAGAAAGTTATGATATTCATTCCCACCTAGGCTGTTCATATCACCTTTTTATTACGGACAAAAGCGGCAAATCGGTCGTGGTCGAATGGTCAGGAAACGAAATGCTTGTTGTAGATGACATCGCCTGCACAAACGACCTGCTTAGTCAGAATGCTGAATTTTACAACGCCGATTGGAACTGTGAACGTTATGATCTTATCAAAAATACCCTTTACGAAAACGATAATGTGCTGACTAAAAGTGAAGCGATGGAGCTTCTCTCCGCGGTAAAGGATACTCAAATCGGCAGGGGCACAGTATGGTCGTGTGTGTACGACCTGAATAATTTTGGGTTTGATATATGCATCAACAGGAATTATGAAAGCGTGTTCAGTTTTAATAAGGACGAGCAGTTTAGCGCAAAAGTCAATTAAAGCGGCGGGAAACTTCTTCTGCGAAGCAGCGGCTTTCCCTCGCCCCGCATTATCTCACACTTTCCAAAACGCCGCAGAACGAGGATAGTGCTGCGCGCGTTCTGCGGCG
>USOZ01000092.1 GCA_900556525.1 uncultured Oscillospiraceae bacterium
TCCTACAACTACGGTCGCGGAAATGTTGTCATAGCTGTAACCGTCTTTTTCTATCTGCCGAATTTCCTCATTTACGAGGTAATTTATCTCTTTCTGCCATTCATAGTAGAATTCGTCGCCCTCGCCGACCTGAAGCGTCGGATAATCGGGCGAAATATCTGCGTCGACCGTTGTCCCGACAATTCCGCCCTCAGCTGCGTTTCCGCCGCCCGCCGAAACGTACTTCTCATTGTTGAGCATGCCGCCGCGGTTGCCCTCGGAATCTACCGAAGGCGTGTATTCGGTTCTCTGCGTGACCTGACTGTCGTAGTTGAGCTGAACATCAACGCCAACGCGGAAATCGGGGAATACTCCGTCGAACAGCTCGACCAGCTTATCCTTGAGGATAGTGGTTATCGAGTTCTGAACGTCAAGCCGCTTATTATAAAGCTCGATCTCATCGTCATCGCTCTGCTGCTGAACGATCTCTTCGGTGGTAAGGAGTTTGCCCTCGCCGTCAGTTACTGTTATATTTTCCTCTTTAAGACCCGGAACTGCAGTCTTTACGAGGTTGTAAATTCCCTTTATTACATTTGTTGAAAGCTCTTTGTTAAGCATCAGCACAACCGACGCGCTCGCTTCGTCACGGCTGTTAGATATAACGTAATCGTTCGTATCGGGAATTCCGAGGATAACGATCGCGGAATCAACTCCCTCGTACATTGAGAGCGTTGCACGCAGATTTTCCTGAAGCTGCTGCTTCTCCTTTACGCGCTTATCGCTTTCGGTCGAGAAAATACCGACGCCCGAATCCCATATATTATAGTTGAACGCCGATTTAGGATAACCCAGCATACTGAGCTGTACGCGCAGATTTTCAACGTCCTTTTCGGGAACGAGAATGTCGCCGTTTGAATTTATCGTGACATCTGTAGTGCCGAGGTCACTGCGTATTACCGTAAGGATCTCAGCAGTCTCCTCCGAAGAAGCCCCGCTGTATAAAACGGCGTAGCCCGGATTATTCAGAAGTATCGCAAGAACTACCGCAGACGCAACAACAACGCCCAACACCGAGAAAAAGATGATATGTCCCTTTTTTCCGATGTCCGTCCACTTAGTCTTTACCGTTCCCCATGTTTTGCCCCAAATTTCTTTGACTTTATCCATTAAGTTCGCTCCGATTCACTCAAAATAGCTGCACAACGCAGTTAAACACGCCATTATATGCTCATGCGCATTATCTCATTGTATGCGTCGACAGCCGCATTCTTCACATTTACGAGAAGCTGCGTTGCAATCTCGGCTTTCGTGATATTTATCTGCATCTGTTCAAGACTGTCCGTATCGCCGAGCATAAGCTTCATCATATCCTCAGTCTTTGTTGCCTGAGCCTGTTCCGCGTTATCCCAAAGCCCTTTCATCGCGTCGAGAAAAGTGGGCGCAGCCGCTTCGTCAGACTTGACGGAATCTGCACGATCCGTCGTTATCTTTTCAAGCGGTTCGAGCGGCGTTATAACAGATGTGAGCGGTACAATGTACATAAAATTCAGCCATTCCTTTCAGTTTCTTACTGACCTATTGTAAGCGCCTTTTGCGCGAGAGATTTCATGCTGTTGAAAATCGTCAGGTTCGCGGTATACGACTGCGTTGCGGCGAGCATATCGATCTGCTCCTCCGCCACATCGACGTTCGGGAGGTAATAATATCCATCCTCGTCTGCGTCGGGGTGCGTCGGGTCATACACGGGAGTCGGCGGAGTTTCGTCCTCTACGATCTTTGTCAGAAGTACGCCTTCCTGCTTCTCCTCGCCTTTCTTGCCCGCAAGCCCTTTAAGCTCGTTGAGCTTTTCGCCAAGCACGGTTTTAAACGTGATAAGGCTTTCACGGTCGCTTTCATATCCTTTATTTTCGGTAAAAACAACGCACTGGCGCACATAAGGTCCGCCATCGGCAGTGCGCGTGGTTTCCGCATTCGCAACGTTCTGCGCGATAACATCAGCTCTTGTGCGCTGAGCTATCATGCCTGAAACCGCAATATCGAGATTACTTAAAAAAGCCATGTTCCGTTCCTTTCACTTACGATCTTGTCATTGCGGTGCGCAACATATTAAACTCAGAGTTAAGCTGGTTTATGACCGCCTGATACTGAAATGCATTTTTCACAAAAAGCGCCTGCTGCGTATCGGAATCGACATTGTTGCCGTCGGGCTGATCCTTTGTGTTTTCATCAACGTACACCGTAGATTCAAGCTCAAGCCGCTTTTTTCCCGTCTGTTCGCCCGTTGCCTTGTCAATCTGATCTTTAAGCACGCCCGCAAAGTACAGATACTTACATTTGTAATCGGGCGTGTCCTGATTTGTTATATTTTGGGCAATTATGCTCTGCTGCTTGCTCAGCAGCCCAAGCCCCTGCTCCATGATGCGAAATGATGTATAGTCAAATAAAGCCATAAAGCCTCCAAAAAAACACATGAAATTACTTACCTATTTATTATACAACATTTCCCGTCATTTTTCAATAGTTTTTTCGAAATTTCCGTGCGGAGGGCAAGATTTTACGTTAATGACCGCCTTTGTAATTGCGGAGATCACCTCGCTGCGGTGTGTACAGGCGGTCAAGTTCACCGTTTCCGCGTCGCTTTTTCGCTTTACAGTAACAAAAATCGACGGTATACGACTAAGCACCTCAGCCGTTACAGCCGAGGCGCATTTATCGCAGGTACAGCAGTTGAACCGCTCCATTATCGCGGCAAGCTGCTCATTTATCAAAAGAAATGTCACATTTACAAGCTGATTTCCGCTAAAATTTTTCGTGAAAATAACGGGAACAGGCTCATTTTCGGGAATCTTCAGCACCGGATTTGCCGGTTTCTCCTCCGCCGCTTTCCCGATAAGCGACATCACCTTATCGTTTCGCGCCGACCTCATTCGATTTCACCCCGCTGCTTGCGCGGTCTGCCCCGACCCAGCTTTTTTACGGAGCGCTTCGGCTTTTCCACGCCGAGTATCTCATAAGTCAAATCCATATACTCCTGCGCCGCCTTTGAACGCGGAGCATATTCCATTATCGTTTTAGCGTGAGCGGGAGCCTCCGCAATTATAACGCTGTTTGAAATTTTCTGTTCAAAAACATCCGTGTCGAGCTGCTCTGCAATGATATTCGCCAGCTCCTCGACCTCTTTTGTGAGAATAAGACGCGGATTGTACTTGTTCAGCGCTATTCCCCGTATTTCAAGCGAGTGATTGTAGTACTTCTTGACCGCGAAAATCGTTTCCTTTAGCTGAGCAATGCCCTGAAGCGACAGAATTTCCGCGACCATTGGAATTATTATCTGATCAGCCGCAGCGTAGGCGTTTATCGTTAGCAGCGAAAGCGCCGGAGGCGTGTCAATCAGAATATAATCATAGCTGTCGACAACATCTCCCAAATGTTCACGAAGTATGTATTCTCTGCCGACAGACGTAAATTCAAGCTCCGCTCCCGAAAAGAGAATGTTTGCCGGAACAACGTCGCAGCAGGTGCAGTGCTGAACAGCGTCGTAAATGCCCGCATTTCCCTTGAACACGTCGTAAATGGTATAACCGCTGTCCGCGTCTGCGCCGAGACTGAAGCTGAAATTTCCCTGCGGGTCCATATCAATTCCGAGAACTTTTTTTCCCATTGCGGATAAACAGCCGCAAAGAGCCGAGCAGGTCGTCGTTTTTCCGACTCCGCCCTTCTGATTTGTAACTGCAATAATCTTCGCCATTATTTACCATATCCTTCCATTTCATGCGGCAAAATCCGCCATACATACACAGTTTAGCCGCACAGAGTTTGTGCGGCTAAGTAATACTGTATTTTTGTACTTAAAGCGTGTGCGCGCCCATTGTTGTTTCTTCGTCGGTAGGATCGTAGATGTGGTAGTTAGCCTTACCGTTCTTCTTAACGAAATACATAGCCGTATCGGCGCAGGCGATAAGCGTTCTTCCGTCCTGACCGTGTTCGGGCGAAACCGCGATACCGATACTTGCCTTGATATTGAGCGTCGCGTCAACCGACTTGGAATAATATCCGCTGTAAAGGTCGTCGATAATATCCATAGAGAGAACTTCGAGGTTCTCGATCATCTTCGGGTCGGACACACAGAGAACGAATTCGTCGCCGCCAAAACGTCCGGCGAAACCGCTCTCGCCCGCGTGCTTCTTGATAACGTCGGCAACATATCTGATAACCTCGTCGCCTACCGCATGGCTGTAACGGTCGTTGATGAACTTAAAGTCATCGACGTCGAGGAACAGCGCAGCTACCTTCTGGTTTGCGTTGCGGTCAAGTTCAGCCTGGAACTCACGTTCAAACGTATTTCTGTTGTAGAGCTGCGAGAGGAAGTCGTAGCTTGCACGCTCCGCGAGCTTCAGCGTAGCGTTCTTCTCGCTCGTGATGTCCGTGAGGACGCCGATTACACGGAGAATTTCGCCGAGACGGTCGGTTATGCAGTGCGCACGCATTGCCGCCCACATATCCTTGCCTTGAGCGTCCTTGATAAGGTATTCGCCGCCGATATCGTCCTTGTTCTTGAGAAGCGTGTTTATGTCGCGCTTGTAGTGTTCGGTATCGTCCTCGTTCATCATCGAGTCGATGAACTTGCCGTTGTTGAGAGTTGCACCGGAAACGCTAAGTCCGATTTTTTCCTTGAAGTTGTCGGAAACGAACATACTTTCCTTAGCAAAGTCATATTCAAACAGCATATTGTCGGAAAGGTCGGAGACTGTCTTGTGGAGTTCCTCGCTGAGAAGCGCTTCATCAAGCATATCGTTGAATGTTTCGGACATTCTCGCGAATTCTCGCTTCATGTTCTTTGTGTCGATACGCTGTTCGCGGTTGCCGGAGTTGATGTCTTTCATCGTGCGAACCATGTCGAGCATAGGATTGATGATATTCTGGGTCATGATCACCATGATAAGCATACAGATAAGCGCAAGAGCCACGATAACTACCATTGCAACTATAAACAGGAAGAATACCATGTCGGAAGCACCCGAAGCGGGATAAAGCGAGAACCATACCCAGTCGGTTCCCTCGACAACGCCGTAGCCGCCTATGAAGCCTGCTTTTTCGAGCTTGCCGAAGCCGTTTATATAGCTTTCGGTAAGAGCGGAAGGGATCATGCTCTTTATTTCGCTGCTGAGTGCGGAAGCGTCAGCCTTGCAAACGCCCTCGCCGTTATATCCTACAACGCTGCCCTCATCGGCAACAACAAACGAGCCGGAGCCGAGGATAGTGTATTTCGCAAGATAGTCGGTAATTGAATTCATGCTTACGACGCAGGCAACATATCCTCCGTCCGCAAGCTTGTTCGCTGTAACGAAAACACTATCGCCATAGCTGTCGTTGGCAGGGAATATTTCCGAAGCAAAAGCATTCTGCTTTTTATCCCAGTTATCATTCTTGGCAAAGAAGTATGTTCCGGCGTTTGAACCTATGCCGTCGTTTACAATGCTGCCCTCTTTATCGAGAATTACAACGTCAAGAACGTATCCGCGCTCTTTCTTGAAGCCTGCGCGAAGATTTTCAATGTCGCTCTTTACGGAGTTGAGATCCGTAACCGCGCTCTGAACCGAGTTGAGCGCGCTGAGCGCCTTCGCGTCGTCGATATATCCTTTCACAATGTTATCAATACCGGAACTGTACGCATAACCCGTACTTCCCGCTTCATTGGTGATCATTTTCGAGGAAAATCCGAAAATCTGGAGCGAAGAAACAAGCCCCAGTATGATCAGCGGGAGAACCGTCACGCCGATCAATATCACTCTCAATGAAGTCTTTAACTTGATATTCATGTCTGAACCATTCCTTTCCTGCGGCGCATACCGCTGCGCCAAGCGCATGATATTTCAGAAGCTGCTGCTTCAAAATTACTGATTTCCGATAACTCTTTCGAGCCCCTCTGCAATCTTCTCGTCGCGCTCCATCTGCTCCTGACGCTGATGAAGCTGAATTTCAAATACGAGCTTTGCGAGAAGCTCCTCCTGCTGCGGATCCGTGTTTATAAACTGACAGCCGTAGCCTTCCATTTCTCCGTCCAAATTGCGCTGTAAGCGAATTATCTTCGCCATGAGGCTGACCGTCCCGACATCAGAACCGAACCTGATAAAAAGAACATCTCCGAGCGCGAACTGATGCTGCATCTGCGCAACAAAGATCCCGCCGATATTTATGTTTCTTATAACGCAGGTGAACGGGTCGTCGAGAGCGTAGCTGTCCTCGCCGCGCATAAATCCCGTAACAACGGCGTTCAGATTGGCTTCGACCTTAAAATAGCGCCGTCTTTCCGCCATGAGCGTTCCGTATTCGTTGCGTATCTGCACGTTTACCTGATTTGGCAGCGACATTTTCACAACGCCCGTATAGCGTATTCTGTCGCCGTTTTTCATATATGTAATAACATACAGGCTTCGGTCGATCTCAAATTCGGGAAAATCCTTGCCTTTTATAATTATTATGTTGTCAACGGGTATATCGTCGATGAACATACGCGGAAAAGAGAGCTGATCCTTTTGCGCAACGACCAGCTTTCTGCCGGTAGCCGTTGTAAGCTCAATCTTCAGTATTTTATCGCGATCGAGCATATCGCCTCCCCCTTTCCGTGAAAAACACAGCCTGCCCAACGCAAAAAGAGCAAACCGCTTACTACTAATTATACATTAAAATGCACAAAAAAGTCAATAGCGGTAAGCAAATTTTTTTCCTTGTTTTTAAAAAACGGCAGGTAATCCATACAAAATAGCAAGCTGCACAAAATTCAGCGATTTATTTCACTTTTTTTGGGATTTTTTTGTTGAAATTCACAAAGAAATAAAAAAAGTGTAAAAAAATATTTCTTTTGCTGTACAAGTCTCGAAAAAAACGGTATAATTATAGTGTATGAAAACGTTTGGAAGGAGGCGCAGCGATGCCGCGATATTTTCACTGCCGCACGGGCGGATATTCCGCGCGCGGAAAAGCAGTTATTCTCTGCGCCGCAGCTTTCTGCGCGGAAATATGTATCGCCGCGTTTTTCGTCCTGATATTCAATTACTGCACGACTCCCGACCACGTCACTTCAGCCGCAATGCTGACGGTCATTTGCGCGGCTCT
>USOZ01000093.1 GCA_900556525.1 uncultured Oscillospiraceae bacterium
ATCGTTGTTGAACAGCAGACCAAGCTCGGCGAGCAGATCGAAACGGGTACTATTATAAAAGCCCTGCCGAGCGAGGAGCTGTTCCGCAACATCTTTTTCCCGAATACTCCTTTGCATGACGGCGCGGTAATTATCCGCGACAATCTCATCTATGCGGCGGGCTGTTTTCTTCCGAAACCGCAGAAGGAAGAGCTTATCAATAAGGAGCTTGGTTCACGTCACCGCGCGGCTATAGGAATGAGCGAGGTTTCTGACGCTATCGTAATCATTGTTTCCGAGGAAACGGGAATAATTTCGATCGCGGAAAACGGAACGCTCGAGAGAGGCTTCGACCGCGAGCGTTTAAGCGCATATCTGCGTGGAAAGCTGATGCCTATTTCGGTTGAAACGAAATGTAAAAAGGAAAAGCAGAACAGACGCGGCAGAAAAAAGGGGGCGGAAGAACATGAGTAATTTATTCCGCAAATTCGCCTCGGGATTTTTCAATAATCTGAAAACAATAATTCAGGCGGTCGTTTTTTCAATAATAATCTGGTTTGTTATTTCAATTCAGATTTTCCCGAATATCACGCTTCATATTGCTAATGTAAAGCTTTCCTGCACCCCGACGCAGTATATGCTGAATGAAAATTTGCAGATAGCTTCGGTCGATACTGAAAATGTAACGATTCAGATACAGGGAAAGCGTTATTCGATAGCGAACCTTAACAATGAGGATTTTACGGCAAGCTGCGACCTTTCGGGAATATACGAATCGGGCGAGCATACGGTAAACGTCATTGTCGAACCGACGGACAAGTCTACCGAATGTGAAATTCTCAGCGGGAATATCACAGCAAAAGTGCTTGTTGAAAAAATCGTTTCGCGCGAATTCCAGATTTCAACCTCGGCGAACAAGGTAAGCGTTTCCGATGGAATGCAGATTGAAGGCTCGCTCACGGTTTCGCCGTCAACGGTAGTTGTAACGGGTGAGGAAAAGCTCGTTAATTCTATCGGAAAGGTCGAGGCTGAGCCGGTTTATACCGATCCGCTCGAGGAGAGCGCAGAACTTCGCGGCGAACTTGTTTTCTACAATCAGGCGGGCGTAAAGATGATAAGCCCCGAAATTTCCACGAATGAGAAGAATTTCACCGTAAGTATACCCGTTTATAAGGTAAAAACGCTGCCTCTTAACGTTAAATTTACGAATTATCCCGCGAATTTTGACGCTGATACGCTGAAATATTCCATGTCGCTGACGGAACTTACTATCGCTTCGCCCGACAGCTCGGTAGACAATCTCGACGAGATTGATATAGGCGAAATTTCGCTAAATTCTCTTACGCTCAAGGATTTACAGGGCGGAGTCGCGCTTCCCGTAAAGCTGCCCGACGGGTATAAGAATATTTCGGGAAATAAGACGGTAATGCTGTACTTTGAGGATTACGACAATTTCGGTCAGCTTGGATTTACCGTGCCGAGCGATAATATAAACGTGATAAATGCGCCGTCGAATTTCGACGTGAAGGTGTTGACGAACCTGCTTACCGTGAATGTGGTCGGTCTTTCGTCGTACATTCAGGAGATGACATCGGACGACATTTACGCGACGGTAAACCTGCTCGGACTTGAGCTTTCCGAGGGAACAAAGACCGTTTCGGTTACATTCCGTCTTGCAGGAACAAATACAAAGGCATGGGTAACAGGCGAAGAATACAAGGTTGAGCTTCAGATAAGCGCTCAACTTGAGAACTAAGGAAGCACTGAATTAAATCGCGGTACGCATCTTGCTTGCATATTTTCCGTAATCTTGCATGAAAACTCCTTGAAATACATCAAGTATTCCTGCGTCGTTTTCGTGCAAGCACTGGGGGCGGCTTCCGCCTACGAAAAATCTGTCTGCGCAATCCGCATACCTGATTTAATCAGCACTCTATAAAAAAGACAGCCGTCGGACAAAATCGGCGGCTGTTTTCCCTTTTTTGGCAATTAGCTACAAAATATTTGCGTATATATTTTTCATTCTATTAAAAATACCAGTTGCAAAAATTGTCGAATTCTTATATAATAAAAAATGTATTTTCAGTTTCCCTAAAAGGAGTGATATTTTTGCAGCTGCTCAAAGAGCGTATTCTTAAAGACGGCGTCGTTAAAGAAGGCGGCGTTCTTAAGGTTGACAGCTTTCTCAATCACCAGATCGATATTTCGCTTTACAAGGAGATCGGTAAGGAATTCCGCCGCCGTTTTGCTGACTGCGAAGTGAACAAAATTCTTACGATAGAGGCTTCCGGGATCGGAATCGCCTGTGTAGCTGCGGAATATTTCGGGAACTGTCCCGTTGTTTTCGCAAAGAAATCCGAAAGCAAGAACCTTGACGGCGAGTTGTACATGACAAAGGTCACTTCTTTCACAAAGGGCAGAGAATATAATGTAATCGTTTCAAAGAAGTTTATCGGCGAGGGCGATAAGGTGCTTATCATTGACGATTTTCTTGCTAACGGCTGTGCGCTTCTCGGGCTTATGGAGCTTGTGGAGCAGTCGGGTGCGGAGCTTGTCGGAGCAGGCATTGTTATCGAAAAAGGATTCCAGAGAGGCGGAGATCTCATTCGCAAAAAGGGAATTCGCGTAGAAAGCCTTGCGATAATTGACAGTATGGATGTTGGAAACAAGATCGTTTTCCGCGATTGAGCGGAGGCGGCTTGTTCAAATAAAAGCTTCGGCGAACATTCGCCTAAGCGCAAAACAAAGGAGATTTACAATGAAGATCAAGCAGACAACAGCAATTCTTGCTGCTGCGGCAATGCTGCTCACAGCTGCGGCTTGCAACAACGGCACAGAAACCACTACAACAACGACAGCTCCCGCTGCGAACGATGACGCGGCAGTTACGGACGCTGCACAGCCCACTGACGACGCAGCAGCTCCCGAAGCAACAAACGGCATTGCAAAGGACAAGATCAAGGTTGGCGTTATCCACATCGGCGATCCCGCAGACGGTTCCGGCTATTCCTACACACACGACCTCGGTATTCAGGGAATGCAGGCTAATCTCGGTCTTAACGACGACCAGATCGTTCGTAAGATCAATATCAGCGACAGCGACACGGCTGCTACAAAGACCGCTATCGAAGAATGTGTTGCTGAAGGCTGCAACATTATCTTTACAACCAGCTACGGCTACATGGATACAACAGAAGCTCTTGCTCTCGAATATCCCGACGTATATTTCTCTCACGGCACAGGCTATAAGTCCAACGGCACAAACTTCAACAACTACTTCGGCAGAATTTATCAGGCTCGTTACCTCGCAGGTATCGCAGCAGGCTTAAAGACAACAAGCAACAAGATCGGCTATGTTTCCGCTTACGGCACAGAGCTTGCAGAAACCTGCAGCGGTATCAACGCTTTCGCTCTCGGCGTACAGGCAGTAAACCCCGACGCTACCGTATATGTAAAGACTCTTTCTTCTTGGTTTGACCCCGCAAACGAAACCGCATACGCTGAAGCTCTTATCGAAATGGGCTGTGACGTAATCGCTCAGCACTGCGATACAGCTAACCCGCAGGTTGCTGCTCAGAACGCAGGCGTATTCGGCTGCGGTTACAACTCCGATATGACTGCACAGGCTCCCGACGCTCACCTCGTTGCTCCTATCTGGCATTGGGACGTTTACTACACTGCTGCTGTACAGGCTGTTATCGACGGCACATGGGCTGAACTCGGCAACTACTACGCAGGTATGGAAGTTGGTCTTGTAGGCGTATCTCCCGTTTCCAAGAACTGCGACGAAAAGACACAGGGCTATATCGACGCTGTAACAGAACTCATCAAGAACGGCGAATGGGACGTATTCAGCGGTGTTGCACTTTCCTTTGATGAAAACGGAAACGTTGTAAAGACCGATTCTCCCCTTACCGACAACACCGGCGCTGCTGTTGCTCCTGTTGACGACGCAACTATCACCGGCACAATGAACTACTTTGTTAAGGGCGTAGAGCTCGCATAAAATCGACAATTTCAGGCGCAGACGACGGTCTGCGCCACTGCGAAAGCACCTTTACCGCCATGTGGCAGCAAGGGTGTTTTCGTGGTTTCTGAACATTCTGTGAATTTTCCGCCGTTTTGTGAAAGCGGAAAAAATCCTCGTTAAATTATTAAGAAATGTGGTGGTTTTATGGCAGAACGCACACCGGCAATAGAACTGAAAGGTATTTGTAAGTCGTTCGGTTCTGTTCGGGCAAACGATTCTGTTGATTTGCAGGTCCATAAGGGTGAAATTCTCGCGCTTCTCGGCGAAAACGGTTCGGGAAAAACAACGCTGATGAATATGCTTTCGGGTATCTACAAGCCCGACAGCGGTTCAATTTTTGTTGACGGAAAGCAGGTTTCCATACACTCTCCCGAGGACGCAAAACGCCTTAAAATAGGCATGGTTCATCAGCACTTCAAGCTGGTCGAGAAATTCACTGCGGCTGATAATATCCTGCTTGCTTCCGAACGTGACAAGAGCGTTTTTCTCACAAAGGAGCGTTTTGCGCAGATAAAGAAGATAAGCGAGGAATTTTCTTTTGACATTGACCCTGAAAAGTACGTCTGCGATATGTCTGTCGGCGAAAAGCAGACAGTAGAGATACTGAAAGTGCTTTATTATGGTGCTGATATTCTTATTCTGGACGAGCCTACCGCCGTTCTTACGCTTCAGGAAACGCGCAAGCTGTTCTCAATCCTGCGCGTAATGCGCGACAAAGGCTGCGCGATAATCATAATTACTCATAAGCTCAACGAGGTAATGGAGATAAGCGACCGCGTTACGGTTCTGCGTAAGGGCACGAGCGTTACGACAGTGAAAACGTCGGAAACTAACGCGCAGGAGCTTACCGATCTTATGGTCGGTCACGCCGTAAAGCTTGAGATAAACCGTCCGGACTGCAATCCCGGCGACCCGTACCTCGAATTGCAGAATATTTCCGTTCTCGGCGACGAGGGCGCGCTTGCGGCGAACGACGTTTCGTTTACCGTTCACAGCGGCGAGATACTCGGTATCGCAGGTATCTCAGGAAGCGGCCAGAAGGAGCTGCTTGAGTCTATCGCGGGTCTGCGCAAGCTCGAAAACGGCGCGATAATCTGCAAAAATGAACATATAGAGGGATTTCCTCCTAAGCAGATAATTTCGCGCGGCGTAAGTATGAGCTTTATACCCGAGGATCGCCTCGGAATGGGACTTTCCGCGTCGCTGAGCATTACAGATAACATGATGCTCAAGAATTATGCGCAGGGAAAAGGACCGTTTGTTGACCGTAAAAAGGCGCGTGAGAGCGCCAGAAAGGTCGTTGAGAAGCTGGAAGTCGTTACACCGGGGATCGAAACTCCCGTTCGCCGACTTTCGGGCGGAAATGTACAGAAGGTTCTTCTCGGACGTGAAATTCTCGCCGAACCCGATATTATCGTAACGGCTTACCCCGTTCGCGGACTTGACATAAACTCGTCATATACGATTTACAACACGCTCAATCGTGAAAAGGAAAAGGGAAGCGCGGTTCTGTTCGTCGGAGAGGATCTCGACGTAATGCTTGAGCTTTGCGACAGGATCGTTGTTCTCTGTCACGGCAGAGTTACGGGAATAGTCGACGCGCGGACAGCGACCAAGGAACAGGTCGGAATGTTGATGACCGACGCGAACAGCAGCGTCAGCCTTTCTTCCGAAAATGAAAAAATTGCCGTTTCAAGCGCAAAAACTGCCGAAAAAACCGCGGCAGCTGTTAAAACAAAAAAAGAGCCGCTTTTCCATATTTCCAAGCGCGGCGATTTGAAGCTGCACCAGACGATAATCCTTTACGCGATCTCGGTGCTGGTTGCGGTCGTTCTCGGCGGGATTTTCGTAGCAGGCAACGGCGTAAATCCGTTTGAATATTACGCAAAAGTAATTGTCGGCTGCTTTGAAAACACAATTTATCTGCGCGGATTTATCCGTATAGTTATCCCGCTTCTGATAACCTCGCTCGGTATTGCGGTCGCGTTCAAGATGAAGTTTTGGAATATCGGCGCGAACGGACAGTTTATTGCGGGCGCGATACTTGCGACGACGGTCGCTAACCTCTGCGAAAACAATCTTCCGCAGTGGCTCACGCTTATCCTTATGGCGCTCGCGGGAATTATCGGCGGCGCATGCCCGCATAGCGCGCAGTATTATCTGAAAAACACAATGTTTTTCAGAAAGCTCGCGGCGGACGGCTCTGTTTTCCGTCCCGATTTCAAGGTGCTGCCCGATAACGCGTGGCTCTATGAGGTAAATATTGCGGGCGTTAAGGTCGATATTTCACTTTTTGTCGCACTTATTCTTGTTGCGCTGATATTCGTTTATTTCAACTACATGAAGCAGGGCTATGAGATCTCGGTTGTCGGAGACAGCCAGAATACTGCGCGCTATGCGGGCATGAGCGTTAAGAAAATTATTGTCCGCACCATGTTCATAAGCGCGGGAATCGCAGGTCTTGCGGGAATGTTACAGGTTTCCGGCTCTGCAACAAGCCATACACTTGCCGACGGAATTACGGGCGACGTTGGATTTACGGGAATAACGGTTGCGTGGCTCGCTAAGCTCAATCCCGGCGAACGCAAAGACAAGCGCACCGAGCAGACCGAACATAAATGCTCCCAAAATACCGAGCAGCAGGCTGTTAGTCGCGCAGCCGATAACATATCCACCGATAGCTCCCATCGCCATCATGCCCTCGACACCGAGGTTAAGGCTGCCCGATTTCTCGGTTATTATTTCGCCCGTTGTGCCGAGCAGCAGCGGCGTACCCGCTCTTACCGAGTAATAAAGAAAATTGATAAGAATATCCATTATGCCTTACCTCCGTTCTTGTGACCGAAAACAATGCGGTAACGAATAAAGAAGTCAGCCGCAAGTACGGAAAACAGGATAATTCCCTGAAGAATTTCGGAAGCTGCGGAGGAAATGCTGAAAGCGCTTTCCGCAACAGCCGTTCCCTTCTGCAAAATTCCCATCAGCGCCGAAACAACAAGTATTCCGACGGGATTGAGCTTAGCGAGC
>USOZ01000094.1 GCA_900556525.1 uncultured Oscillospiraceae bacterium
TGTTTACGTCGGCGGTGGACTCCCACACCGGCTCCCCGGTGACGGATTTGCCGCTTAAAGAATTAATGGAACAGCATATCGCGCCGTTCCGCGCCGCCATAGATGCGGGCATTTGGGGCATTATGTCCTCCCATGTTATTTATCCGGCCTTGGATAAAGAAACCCGCCGGGCGCTTTGTTTCAGGCGTTGCGGGGTGAGCGTTTTGCCGTATTGGGCTTGTATGTAAGCAATCGTATCGTATGGTAAATCTTTGCCGATAAGCGGCATATCCGCCGCAGGATCGAGAAGCTCGAATCGGAGCTGAAAGAACTTACCGAAAGGCGCGCGTTTTCACGCCGCAGACGGCGCAAGGACGGCGTTCTTACAGGCGCTATCGTCGGCTATACGAACGCGGGGAAGTCCACGCTTCTGAATAAGCTGACGGGAGCGGGCGTTCTTGCCGAGGATAAGCTGTTCGCAACGCTCGATCTGACGAGCCGTTCGGTTGACCTGCCCGACGGGCGCAGCCTCCTGCTTATCGACACGGTAGGGCTTATACGCCGCCTGCCGCACCACCTCGTCGAAGCGTTCAAATCCACGCTCGAAGAAGCGGCGTGCGCCGACATAATCCTGCACGTTATCGACATTTCCGACCCGGAAGCCAAGGAAAAGACAGAAACGACGCAGAAGCTGCTCGCGGAACTGGGCTGCGGAGAAATCCCCGTGGTAAATGTTCTCAACAAGTCGGATCTGGTCGATTACGACATTCCCGAGGACGATACAACGGTGAAGATCTCGGCTGTTTCGGGAAAAGGTCTGGACAGGCTGCTTGAGCTTGCCGCGAAGAACCTCCCCGAAAGTGCGAAGCGAATGACAATCGTAATTCCGTACAGCGACGCGGGATTTTCCGCGCAGATTCGCGAAAAAGGCAAAGTTTTCAGCGAGGAATACGCCGAAAACGGCATACTTACCGACGCGCTTATCGACATTGCCTTAGTGAAAAAGGCTGAGCGGTATCTTCCGCAGTAAATCTTAGAGGGCATGGCTTTTCGCCATGCTGCCTTTATTCGCTGAGGTCGATCTCACAGCCGCCGAACGGACGTATCTTCAGAACATGGCAGCTATCGGTACCGAAAACCATTTCCATTTCCATTTTGAACTCTTTGAGCAGTTCAAACGGAACGAAAGCCTGAATTGTTCCCGCAAAACCGCCGCCGTGTACGCGCGAAGCGCCCTTGCGTTCAAGCGCGCACTCCGCAACGTTAAGTCCTATGCTGAGTCCCTGCTGTTCGACGTGGCTGCATGAATACACGTTCTGCAAATACTTGTACGAGGAATTTCCGCTTTCGTTTATCGAGTCGAGGAACGCCTGAAAGTCTTTGCGCTTGAGTGCGTTCACGAGCTTGTCCACACGCTTGTTTTCCTCAAAGAAATGGAGCGAACGGAGAACCGCGCGGTCGCCGAATTTCTGCCGCAGAATGTTGATATTGAGCATTATGTCTTCGCGGCATATCTGGCGAAGCACCGAAACGGAGAAATACTGCGCAATCGCTTTCATTTCAGCGGGAATCGACGCATATTCGGGGGTAAGATCCGCGTGGTCGCCCTTTGTGTCGATAATGCAGAGCGCGTGATTGAAGCTGTCAAAATCCACGGAAATATTCTCGATTATCGGGCTTTTGATGTCCTTAAAGTCGATTGCGACAAAGCCGCCGACCGACGAAGCCATCTGATCCATAAGTCCGCTCGGCTTTCCAAAGTATACGTTCTCCGCATACTGCGCCACCTGCGCGATTTTTACGGGGTCAACCTTGCCTTCGTTGTACAGGTAGGAATATATCGTTCCGATAAGCACTTCAAATGCGGCGGAGGAAGAAAGTCCCGAGCCTTTCAGCACGTTCGAGGTCGTGTACGCCTTAAATCCGCCGATCTTAAAGCCACAGTTAAGAAAGCCTTTTGTAACGCCGCGGAGCAGTGCGGTCGCGCCGTTCTTTTCGCTTTCGACGATTTCCAGCTCGTCGAGGAGGATACGGTTTTCGTCGAATCCCTCCGACTTTATTACCGCAACACGCTCGTCAAGCGGCTCAACTACGGCGATTATGTCGAGGTCTACGCTTGCCGCGAGTACCTTTCCGCAGTTGTGATCGGTGTGATTTCCGCCGACCTCGGTGCGCCCGGGAGCGGAGAAAATGCGGATAGCGGAGCCGTCGGAAGCGAAGTAGGTCTTGTAGTCCTCAATAGCCTTTGCATAGCGTTTTTTCTGCTGAGGGAGAGTTTCTTCCTTATACAGCTGAGAGGGCTTTGCAAAAATCGGTTTTGTAGCCATAATAACTGTCCTTTCTTTTGTCTTATTATATTTACGGAGCTGCCGTAAAATGTCTTAATTAGTCCTTTTCAGTGTAGAACATATGGTGTTCGCGGCGGCGGTGAGCCATTACGCTCAGGATAAGTCCTATCGCGGCGTAGAGCGATATTACCGACGTTCCTCCCGCGCTTAAAAACGGCAGCGGGATACCGATAACGGGAACGACCGCGAGAACCATGCCGATATTTATGATGGAATGGAACAGCACCATTGCGAAAACGCCGATGCAGATGAAACGACCGAGGTTATCCGCAGAACTTCCCGCGCAGGAAAGGATTTTCACGCAGAGAAGCGCAAGAACCGTTATCACTGCCAGACAACCGACAAAGCCGAGAGTCATTCCTATATATGAAAAGATAAAGTCTGTATCGATTTCGGAAACGTAGGTGTATTTATCGCTTCCGAACAGCCCCAGTCCTGTGAGCTGACCCGAGCCGAGCGCTTTTTTTCCGAGCCACTGCTGATAATATATGCCGAGCAGCTCGCTTTGCTGAAGCTCCTTGTCGAAAAGCACCATGAAGCGCTTTAGCTGATGCGGCTGCATGACGTAATTCCACGCGACATAGCCGATAACGGGTATGCTTATTCCCGCTGCGAGCATATATTTCCACGAAACTCCCGCCGAAAAAAGCATTACGAGGAACATGAACAAAAATACCATAGCCGAACCGTCATCGCCTTGAAGCATGATTATTCCGACGGGGAAAAGCCCGTGAACGCACAAAAGCAGCATATTAAGCGGCTCGTTCAGGCGGTTTCCGACTTTGTAGAGGTGAAACGAGAAGCTCATGATGAACGCGACTTTGAGTATTTCGGAGGGCTGGAACTGGACGAAGCCGAGGTCGAGCCAGCCGATATCGTCCGCGCCCTCAACGCCTACTCCGAGCGGCGTAAACAGCAGCAGAACGGGTATCAGCGAAACAGGGAGATAGAGCCACCACAATTTAACGAGAAAGCGGTAATTTATCGCCGCGATAATGAGCGCGGCAGCAAGCCCGATAACCGTCGCGAGAAGCTGGATCTTCCACTGTCTTTCGGAAACGTATGGGCTGATGTCGTTTTCGTTCAGCGTATAGAGCAGAAAAATCCCGAAGCCGCTCAGCGCGACGCATATCAAAAGCAGCAGTTTATCAAGTTGTTTTATATAATCCCATAAGCGGGAGAGAAATAATTTCATATCTGTAAAATTCCTGTGTAGGTACGATTGCGCCTTATTCCTATTATATACTATTTTATTCAGTTTTGCAATAAGTTATATGAAATTTCGCGCATTTCACAAAAATTTTCCCCGTAAAAAAACCGCTCACGGCACAATGTACCGAAAGCGGCTTTTGTATTTGTTTTTTTGCGGATTATGCCTTGCCGACAGATCCGAAAAGTTCCATCTTTTCCTTAACGGTAGCCTTGATAGCTTCAAAGCCGGGAGCGAGGAGCTTTCTGGGGTCGAAGCCCTTGCCCTGAAGATCCTTGCCTTCTTCGATGTACTTTCTTGTAGCTTCCTGGAAAGCGAGCTGACACTCGGTATTTACGTTGATCTTAGCAACGCCGAGAGAAATCGCCTTCTTGATCATGTCAGCAGGGATACCTGTACCGCCGTGGAGAACGAGGGGCATATCGCCAACCTTTTCCTTTACCGCTGCGAGAGTTTCAAAGCTAAGACCGGGCCAGTTTGCGGGGTACTTTCCGTGGATATTGCCGATACCTGCTGCGAGCATTGTTACGCCGAGGTCAGCGATAGCCTTGCATTCGTCGGGGTCTGCACATTCGCCCATGCCGACAACGCCGTCCTCTTCGCCGCCGATAGAACCAACTTCAGCTTCGAGAGAAAGACCGAGAATATCGCAGGTGTGAACGAGAGCGGTAGTCTTTTCGATATTTTCTGCGATCGGGTAGTGAGAACCGTCGAACATGATAGAGGAGAAGCCTGCGTTGATACAAGCCTTTGCACCTTCAAATGTGCCGTGGTCGAGGTGAAGAGCAACGGGAACTGTGATCTTGAGTTCCTCGAGCATACCATTTACCATACCTACAACGGTCTTGTAGCCGCACATATACTTGCCTGCGCCCTCGGAAACGCCGAGGATAACGGGCGACTTGAGTTCTTCTGCGGTGAGGAGGATTGCCTTTGTCCATTCGAGGTTGTTGATGTTGAACTGACCAACAGCGTACTTGCCGTCACGAGCCTTGTTCAACATATCTTTTGCTGAAACTAACATTGGGATTACGTCCTTTCTGAAATAATTTTACAGTGATATTTTACCACATATTGTCTAAAAATGCAATAGGTGAAGTAAAATTTGGTTCAGGCTGCGCCGCCTTTATTCCGCGACCTTGCGGACAATGGAGATCGGGGTCTGCTGCGAGCACTGGTCATGCGGATTGTCGCGGAAAACCTGTTCGCCGAAAGCGGTCGGCATATCCTTGCGGCTTTTTCCGAGAACCGTAGCGGCAATATCGTTCGCGTCGATTATTATTACGTCGCAGCCGCAGTGTTTCGCGAGGCGCGCGGCTTCTTCGTCGGGCTTGTCCGGAGCCATTTTCGCGTAGTGGTTATACGGCGGGAGCGTGTAATCGCACGGTCCGTCGATAGCGCGGGCTTTCATTCCGCAGATGTTATAGAAAACGCCTTTTTTGCGGAAGAGCTTTCCGACTGCGGCGCAGGCAGCCGCGAAAAGCACCTTCGGACGGCCTACCTCGCGTATGCAAAGCTCCATTGTTTCGGGCATTCCAAGACCGATACCGTAATTTGTCTTAACGACAAATCGGCTAAGAAACTTAGCGAGACGCGAAACCTTTATTTCTTCGAGCTTAAAGGCTCTGCCCTGAGTTATTGCGATAATTTTTTCGGAAATAATTATAGTGTCGCCCTTTTCGAGATACGGGCAGACGTATTTATCCAGAACGTCGGTCATCTTGTCCTCTTTCATGATAACATGGGTCTTTATCGGATAGCGGGCAAATGTACCGAAATCGGTGTCGATAGTAAGATTTTTTCCCTCGTTGGGGACAAAAGGCATTTCCATTTCTGATGTTCCTTTCGTGTTTCTCAAAATACAAAAACATTATATCACTTTGCGCGCAAATAGTCAACAAAAATATTGCAAACCCTGCGCAACTGTGTTAAAATAAAGAGGTTCTTTAAAGGATAAAGCGTTCGGAGGTGCCGCATGAACACGCCAATACATGATTTTCTGCTTGAATATGCCCGTATACATACCGTCAGGTGCCATATGCCGGGTGGAAAGGGGCTGAACAGTCCTATCGACATAACCGAAATTGACGGCGCGGACAGTCTTTATGAAAGCAGCGGGATAATTCGCGAAAGCGAAGCGAACGCCGCACGGCTTTTCGGCGCGGGGGCGACGCTGTATTCCTGTTCGGGAAGCACGCTTGCGATACAGACCATGCTTGCGGCGGTTCAGCCGCTTACGGGCAAGCGCAGAATCGCCGCAGGGAGGTATTGTCACAAAAGCGTGGTATGCTCCTGCGGGCTGCTCGGACTTGATATAAACTGGATCTATCCCGACAGATTTCTTGGGACGGATATTTCTCCCGAGGCTGTCGAAGCGGCAATAGACGCAGACACGGGCGCGGTTTTTCTGAACAGCGTTGACTATTACGGCGGGACGGCGGATATTGCCGCGATAAGCGAGGTCTGCCGCCGAAAAAATGTGCTGTTGCTTGTGGACAACGCGCACGGAGCATACCGCGTTTTCACGGGCGATCACCCGATACTGCTCGGCGCGGACATGACCGCCGACAGTGCGCACAAGACCATCCCCGCGCTCACGGGCGCGGCGTATCTGCACCTAAAAAATCCCGAACACCGAGAGCTTTGCAAGCAGCGTATGCTGTTTTTCGGGACTTCCAGCCCGTCCTACCTGATTATGGACAGCCTTGACCTCTGCAATACCTTTATCAGTGAAAAAAAGGCAGACGCGCTTGCCGCGATAAGCGCCGTAAGCAGGCTTAAAACGTCGCTGAGAACGCTTGGCTGCACGCTTTACGACAGCGATTCCATGCGCATTACGGTAAACGCCGCGGATTACGGCTATACGGGCTTTGAACTTGCGCAGGAACTTCGCCGACGCGGCGCGGAATGTGAAATGAGCGACGAGCAGTATGTTGTGCTGCTTTTCTCGGTTTCTCAGCCGCCGCAGGATTTTGAGCGGCTTGAGCGGATTTTTGCGGACATACCGCAGCTTTCGCCGATTGCTGCCGCACCGCACGCCATGCTCAGACCGCAGGCTGCAAGGTCGGTGCGGGAAGCGCTGTTTTCGCGGCACGAAAAAGTAAGCGTTGACAGCGCGGTCGGGAGAATATGCGGGGAGGTTTTTTCGCCCTGCCCGCCGTGCGTTCCGCTTGTTATGCCCGGCGAAGTTATTGGCAGAGATTGCGCGGAAGAGCTTGCCCGATATGGTGCGGACAGAATAGATGTTGTGATTTGAGCCGCGGCGTTAGGCTGTGTTTGAAATATCTGCGGAGAAGGAGAAAGCCGCGGCGGCCGCCGACGAAGGACATCAAGTATCCCTGCGTCGTTTTCATACAATCAAACCAAAAATCTGTCTGCACAATCTGCATACCCGATTTAATCAGCGCTTCCCTAAAACGGCGCGGGCGCGCCGTGCGTTTGGCGAAGCCAA
>USOZ01000095.1 GCA_900556525.1 uncultured Oscillospiraceae bacterium
ACTCGATAAGCCTTCCGCTGAGTTCTTTTTTCAGTTCCTCGACCTCGTGTTTAGGGAGCAGCGCCGCCGTCTTTATGAATATCAGATGCGCCGCCATTTCGACAAACTCACCCGCAAGTTCAATATCCGCCTCCTGCATTTTTTCCATGTACAAAAGAAACTGCTCAAGGAGCACGGAGATCTCTATATCGCGGATATTCAGCTTGTGCTTTCGGATAAGGTCAAGCATAAGGTCGAGCGGACCTTCATATATCTCAAGTTTAAAGCTAAGTTCGTCCATTCCGCTTACCCGATGAAGCCCGTTATGAAATCAAGACCATTGTAAATAAGATTTGAAAGGAATCCGAACGGTATTTGAAGAACGCCCGTAAAAAGCAGCGCAAGAACCACATACATTATTATCTGCTCATATTTCATTATTCCGAAATAATATTTCGACGGCAAAAACGCCAGAAAAATGCGCGAACCGTCAAACGGCGGTATCGGAAGCAGGTTGAATACGCCGAGCGATAAGTTTATCTGAACGACCATATTCAGAACCATAGCGACATAATATGTTGTCTGAGTTGCGGGCGCAAGCACCAGAACGAGCTTGCAAATAATCATGAAAATGAGCGCCATAAGGACATTTGAAATAGGCCCCGCAGCAGCGGTGAGCGCCATTGCGGTTTTCTGATATTTGACCTTGCGGCAGCGGTAGGTGTTTACAGGAACAGGCTTTGCCCAGCCTATCCCGAGCAAAAAAAGTGCGATCGTGCCGACAAGGTCGAAATGCGCTATCGGGTTAAGCGAAATACGCCCCTGCATTGCCGCCGTATCGTCGCCGAGCCACTTTGCAACGAGTGCGTGAGCGCTTTCATGAACAGGCGTAGCAATGACAAATATTATAAGATACGAAAAAAAGCTGATAACAATGCTCAGCAAATCGCCGCTAAGAAGAACATCAAGCATAATAAATAATCCTTTCAAACACTGGGCATAAAAACACCATTATCCATTATACTATAAAAAAGAAAATTTTGCAAGTGTTTTCATTCAAAATCTGCCACAGTTCACTCCGCAACAAATCTCCACTCTATTTTGCTCCAGTATTCTCCCGCATAATCAACGCCGACGCGCGGCTTTGTCGAATAACCGCAGGTAAAACCGTCGTCCTCTAGCCAGATATTTTCGGAGGTGATAAGGTCGGCTTTGTTGAAGCTGCGGTCGATTCCGAGATATTTTGTCAGCTTCGCGGGACCGTTATACCCCTCGCAGCAGCGTATCAGTACGGCTTCGGGGCTGCCGTCCGCTCCGCACACAACATTGAACATATTGTGCATACCATAAACGAGGTAAACGTATGCAACCCCTCCACGCCCGAACATAACCGACGTTCGCTCGGTTTTTCCTTTGCTGGCGTGACAGGCAAGGTCGCCCGTTCCCATGTAGCACTCGGTCTCGGTTATACGCAGCCGACGTATTTCATCGCCGCAGCGCGTGCAGAGCAGCTTTCCGAGAAGCTGTGGTGCAAGTTCCAACGCACTTTGCGAATAAAATTCAAGAGAAGTAATTTTTGACATTTTTTCAAATCCTTTCACACATGCGTTCGCATTTTGAACAAATATGAACGATTGATTTTTCTTCCGTAAATAACACTTTCGGTTACTCCAGATAAAACTGTCCAAAATAATAAAGCGAAAATATGTTCGCATTTTTCAAACACATCAGATTTTTCAGCCGAAAGGAGGCGCATTATGGAAAAACGCAGAAAACGCATAACAGATGAAGTTCTCGACAAAATGACAACAAATCTCAATGAAAAAAAATATGACCCGAACGGTATGTATACAGGCGTTCCCACCGATCCGAACGAAGTTCCTGTTCAGGACGTGGACGATTTATGAACAGTTCCGACGCTCATATATTATTATAACCATAGATAGACTCTCGGCGCGCTCTGAAAAAGGGTGCGCCGATTTTCATTAACGCTGTTGACATATTTCATCTTTTATGATAAAATTATACATGATTTACAGTAAAATTTCAAGTCATTTCCGTAATGTTCATAACTGTGAATATAGTGAACATTGGATTGGAAGAATATGAAAAAAATACGAAAATATACGGCAGTTGTGCTTGCTCTGCTGTGCGGCTGCTCGGTACAATCCCCCGCTCAGACTGCACCGAGCGGCATTGAAATTACAACGTCTGCGTCAGCTAAACCGCCGGAAACCTTTGTGCTTTCGCTTGACGACGATTATGAACCGCCGCAGACTTCCTCCGAAGCGCCTGAACAGTCCGAACCCGATACATACAGCACTGCGGTCATAGCCGTGGCAGGCGACACCACGCAGTCGGACGTTTTCGGCGAAGCGACAAGCTGGCGGGACATGAGCTACCCTTTTGAAGATGTTGCGGAACTTTTCCGAGAAGCCGACCTCGCTTTCGTGAACCTTGAAACTTCGGTAAGCACCCGCGGCGAAAGTGAAAAAAAGGAAGGATACGGCTTTCGCACAGACCCGAAGTATCTCGAGGTCTACACTCAGGCTGGCATTGACATTGTTTCCTGTGCAAACAATCACACTCGCGATTTCGGCATGGATGCGCTGGCTGACACATTCACAAACCTAGACGAATACGGCATACGCTATGTCGGTGCGGGAATGAACCAAGCCGAAGCCGAAAAGCTCGAAACATTTGAGCTTAACGGCATAAAGGTTGGCTTTACGGCAATCAATATGATAAATATGAACCCGACGTGGTACGCCACAGAAGAACGCGCAGGGCTGAACTGCGTTGACTCGTGGGACTGCGAGCGGCAGCTTGAACTTATTAAGGGATATGATAAGCAATGCGACGTGCTGTTCGTTTCGGTGCATTGGGGACTTGAGTATTACAACACCATAACCGAGGAACAGCAGGAATTCGCCCATAAGCTCTGCGACAGCGGCGCCGATATTATTCTCGGTCATCACCCGCACGTTCTCCAGCCGATAGAAGCCTATAACGGCAGCGTTATTTTTTACAGTATGGGCAATTTCCTGTTCTATAAAATGGATGACGACGCAGGAAAAACCGCGCTTTTCGAGATCAAAATTGACAAAAACGGCTTTATCGGCGGAAAAATTCACCCCGTTTTCATTACAAACTGCAAATCCGTGCTGCTTAGCGAGGAAAACGAGATGTACGGCGAAATTCTCGAACTTGTTCGGTATATTTCGCATCCATACGGAGTTGACATAACCGAAAACGGAGGAATAAACCTGACAGAATGAAAAAAATTTTTTGTTTATTTGCAATAGCACTGTTGCTCTGCGGTTGCAAAAAAAACGAAGAGACTGTGCCTGCAGCAGCTTACATAACTACCGAAAAAAACACGGAGTTGGTAACTCTCACCTGTGATACGACTGTAAGATCCGCCTCTGAAATTGAAATCACTTCCGCAGTCACTACGGAAACCACGACCACTACAACAACCACTACGTCCGCAGCGACAACAGATGCGTCGGAAATTACTACTGAAACGGCTGCGCAAACAAAGCCTCCCAAACCGCTCTACACAAATAAAATTTATCTGAACGGATCAAATCTCGTTTACACAGGCGACAGCTTTCAATTCACCTATAAAATCAGCCACAAAAACGCCGACCGTGCAACGATTCTCTGGAAATGCGACGGCGACGCGGGAACGCTCACCGAGGACGGACTGTTCACCGCGAAGAAAAAAGGGCTGGCGACGCTCACGGTCACAGACATCTCCAACGGTCTCACCGACACACTTACCGTCCATGTTGTTGACAGAGCCGACGAAGTGGATTTCGTTACAAAAGTGAACGGAATTCCGATTGCAAACAAGACCTATCCCGTCCCGAAGAATTACAATCCCGGACTTGACCCCGACACATATGCGGCGTTTATACGTCTGCGCGAGGCGGCGCTTGCCGAAGGGCTTGATATATTTTTCATGTCGGGCTTTCGCTCATACGAAGAACAACAGCGCGTATATAAGGGCTGGGTCGAAAAATACGGCGAGGAAGCCGACCGTGTTTCCGCACGTCCCGGACACTCCGAGCATCAGCTCGGACTCGCAATTGACGTAAATTCGATCGAGTTCAGTTTCGCCGACACTCCCGAGGGGCAGTGGCTTGCCGAAAACTGTTGGAAATACGGCTTCATTATCCGATATAAAAAAGAAACGGAAAGCATTACGGGATATATGTACGAACCGTGGCACATACGCTATCTCGGTGACATTGCCGAAGAAGTACACTTCAGCGGGCTTACGCTTGAAGAATATCTGGGTATCGACTCGGTTTACCACGACTCGTTTAAAGACCCGAGAGAAGAAACCGAATAAAAATAAAGCCAGAGAAGCTCGCCAAACTTCTTAGGCTTTTTTGTTATCTCTTTTTAAAAGTATAGTCGCACATACTTCCGCCATTACCGATTTGCTGTGTGTACAAAAACTCCGCCCGCGGCAGATTACTGTACAGAACATCATCTACCCTGTAAAAAACTGCCGTCATCTCCGGCATACCGTATTTGCTGAATATCTGCTGATAAATGCACTTGTGTGTTATCATCGAAAAAGTGTCGCCCGCGCATTTCGGAAATTCAACATCCCAGCCGTATCAGAGCGTGTGTCTGAACTTTATCGGCATTGATATTTTAAGCATTCCGACAAACCATGAATTGCCCGCGAGCTTCTGCATTGAAGCAATCTGCGGATGTATGAACAAGTACATGGCGTCTGCAACTTCTTTTTCCGCTTCTTCGCGCGTTTTCCCGCTTTTTTCAAGCACAATGACCATAGCCAAAGACGTTATCAGATTACACATATGAGCGTAATTATTTCGGTCGGCATAGGCTGAATTTTCTTCAATGAGCCGTGCCATTTCATTAAGCAGCTCAATTTTTTCTTCATTTTTCCATTTTTCGTAAAAATCTCTGAATCTGCTTTGAGCAACCATTTTTTGCGGTTCATATGCCTTTTTCATATTTTATTCCTCTAAATGCACTTTTGGAACGAAAGCCAAAAAGCCACTTTTAACGCAGTATCAAAAGTGACTTTGACGGAATTATTATACGGCTTTTTCGGCAAATTTTCCTATAGACAACGTTTTATAGGATGATTAAGCGACATTTTATTTTAAAAAGCCCGAGATTATCTTCTGCTGCGCTTCTTCTTCGGTAAGTCCTAGGGTCTGGAGCTTCAATATCTGTTCTCCCGCGATTTTTCCGATTGCCGCCTCGTGGATAAGCGCCGCGTCGATATTCGCCGCTTCAAGCGCGGGAAGCGCGTTTACCCTGCCGTTATCGACAAGTATCGCGTCACATTCGGAATGTCCCGTGCAGCGATTTCTGCCGAGGATATGCGACTTGAACTCCTGACATGAATGACCCTTAGCAACTGAGCGCGAAACGAGGTCAACAGCGCTGTCCTCGCCGTTCATTTCAACGACAAAGTCAGTTTTCGCCTCTTCCTTGCCGTCTGTCATTATTCTTTCGCGCACAATGAGCTTTGCGCGTGCGGCGAGCTTTGCGCTCGTCTTGCGGAGCGTGCTGTCAACTCCGCCGAGCTGAACAGTGTCCATTTCAAGGCTTGAATCCTCATCGAGGATCGCGTCGGTTATCGGGTCGATACGTCTGAACGAATCGTTTGAGCCTGTTCCGAGGTGCTTTTCACGGTAAACGACCTTCGAGGATTTCCCGAGGAAAAAGCGGTGAACACCGTTGTGCTTTGCTTCGCCCTCGTTGTCCGCGTGAACTCCGCAGCCTGCAACAATAACAACGTCCGCTCCCTCGCCAACAAAAAAGTCGTTGTAAACAAGGTCGCTGACATGGCTTTTTGTAACGCACGCGGGAATATATACCGTTTCACCCTTTGTAAACGGGTCAATATAAATGTCTATGCCCGACTTATCCGTTTTGGGTTCAATTCGGATATGCTCGCTCGACTGACGACCTACACAGCTTCCGTTTTCGCGGATATTATACGCGCCCTTGAACTCGCCTTTGTAGTCTGAAATTTCAGCGAGAAGCGCTTCGGTTATTTCGTTCATAACGACTCCTTTCCGCGGGGACAGATGCTTACCGATTCACCCGTAAGCAAATTCGGCAGAATTTCCGTCGGTGTTCCGCTCGAGCGTATCGTTCCGCCAGCAATCACAACTATTTCGTCAGCAATTTCAAGAATACGCTCCTGATGTGAAATTATAAGAAGCGTTCCATGCTGTTCGCTGCGAATTTTCTTGAATGTTTCGACCAACTTTGAAAAACTCCAGAGGTCAATTCCCGCCTCGGGTTCATCAAAAATTGACAAAGGCGCTTTTCTGGCAAGCACTGTTGCAATCTCAATGCGCTTCATTTCTCCGCCTGAAAGTCCCGAATTAAGCTCGCGGTCAACATATTCCTTTGCGCACAATCCGACTTTTCCGAGAAGGTCGCAAAGCGCGTGATAAGGCAGTTCCTCACCCGCGGCAAGTTCAAGCATATCCTTTACGTTAAGCCCCTTAAAGCGCACAGGCTGCTGAAAAGCGAACGCAATTCCCTTTCTGGCACGTTCGGTAATATCGAGGTCGGTAATATCCTCACCGTTGAAGATTATTCTTCCCGAATCGGGCTTTTCAAGACCCGCGATTAGCTTTGCGGTCGAGGTTTTTCCTCCGCCGTTCGGACCTGTAACAACAATGAGCTTTCCGCTTTCGGCAGTATAGCTTATATCCTTAACTATCTGCTCTCCGTCGGGAACGCTCCATGCAATGTGTTCTAAAGTAAGCATATTGTCTTAACTTTCCCTTTCTTTTGCCGCAATTTCGGCGGCATCTTTTATTATTATACCATTTCTGACAGATTTAGTCAAGGGAATCGCTGAATATTGATCGGCACTTCTGTAGTGCTACAATAGATATTGGACAAAGTTAAGAAAAAATGTTGAGAGATAGACCAAAATCTGCTAGAATAAAGTTACCACACCAAATTCAAGTG
>USOZ01000096.1 GCA_900556525.1 uncultured Oscillospiraceae bacterium
ATCTGACGAAAAATCTGTCTGCGCAATCTGCATACCCGATTTAATCAGCACTTCCCTAGGTCGGCACTGTCCGCTGTCCTGCAATAGTGGGGGCTGTCCATAATAATAGGCCTAGACTGGCTCAACACCCGATACTATGCAGTACCGGGTGTTGAAACAGTTATAGAGCAAAAATGCTTGTGAAATCATAAATTACCATTCCGAATACTCATCAAAGTAATCTTCGGCGTCCTCAAAGCTGTCAAAATCGTCATAATAATAGTCGTAGAAATCCTCTGCCCAATAGAAATCCGAAACGTCGTATTCGGGCTCTTCTTTCTTTGTCGTCTTGGGTTTTGAGCTTTGCCAGCTTGAATTTTTGGATATGCCGTTTTCGGAAACGACGCAAACCTTACCGTCAGCGCAAAGTGCCTCAAAGCTTGAGTTCTCGAAAGTATATAGGTAGCCTATTTTCTCTGTAATGTCGCCGGATTTTGCCTTTGCAAGCGCGGTGCTGTAATTCTGCAAAGACACAATTTCGGAAGATTTATGTTTTCCTAGAGAGGTTGAGTCGATATATTTTTTAAGCAGACCAACATACGGGGGAGCAGAAGAAATTTCCTCCAAAAATTTCTTCTCGCGTTCTTCTTCTTTTTTCTTGTAGTATTGGTTATAATTATGTTTAATGTTGTATAGCTGAAGCTTAAGATCATAGACATACTTGGATTGCACGCCGTCATAATCGTCAGGGATCTTCTCAAGATTTTTTTCAAGCGTATATATGCTCAGGTATTCAAAATCTGTAAATCCGTTGCTTTTGTCGGATTCTTTAAGTATATCCGTTAATGCCATAAGCTCACTGTAATCGGGATATCTGTACGGTTTTTCAAGCTCGCCGAGAGCTTCTTTCGCGGTTTTATAATCTCTGTTTTCGATCGATGAAATTGCAAGGTTATATTTCGCGGTTTCTTCGTTTTCTTTTACGACGGAAGCAACTATACCCGCCAGTATCAAAACGAGAAACAGAATTATAAAAATTCTTACACCTAACGGGGTTTTTCCTTCATTTTGAGAATTACTCATATAAATCTGAATCGGTCGGGCGGCTCCGGCCACTCCTTTCCGGATATTTTACAAGCGAATGGCCAGCCGCAGCGATAAATGAACATTTTTATCGCACTGCCATTCTCTTTAACTATATTATACCGCGGCTTGTGTACGATTTTAAGGACAGAAAGAGCTGTTTTGCGTGTTTTTGCAAAAAAATTACGATTAGGTCGGTACTAATATAGAAGTTTTTCAACATCTAAGTAATCTCTGAATAAATCACGGCAGTCTGAAAAAAGCATTCCGAGCAAAATACGCATAGCACTTTAATAATACGGATATCATAATACCAACCGCTAATTTATAAAAATAATTATACTTTTGCGATTATACCCGCAAAAGTATTGACGTGGCGTTTGTTTTGCGATATAATATACGCAGATGCGTCGTTTGTCAAGATATTGACAGGCATCCGCCGCTGCGGAAAATCTACAATTCTGAAGATGAAGTGCAGGAAATAAAGCATTGGGAAAAGGTTGTGAACAGACTTCTTGAAATTCGCGATAATTACCCTAAATACCTGTTAGCCGCTGACAATTTTGCCGGAGGAAATTATGAGGGAATTAAAACAATGCATATTGCAGATTTTCTTTTAAGCAAAGAATTTTAGAGACTCGCTGAATAAATAGCAATTTCGCCTTGAAAACCCATGCGTGAAGCTCAAAACAGCAAAATTCGATGCTAGTATTAGGCACCAATATAGATAAAAGCTCTCATATAACCCATATATGCAAAGATTATACTCAATTTTTTGTATAGTTTTTAATTGGTGCCAAATGAAAATTCTCTCAACAATATGCAAAAAAATTCAATAAGCTACAAATAAAGCAAACCTCCGTATACAGTAATTCGTATGCGGAGGTCGGTTATTTATTGAGTTAAATCAGCTCGGCAATTTTGTCGTATGCTTCGCCGTCCGAAAGCTTACAGCCGAAGCCGTACTGAGAGCAATAGAAATATGAATTGCCGTCTTTGTCTTTAGTGAAAATAATGTGAGGGGTTTTATCTGCTGCTTTTGTGTCTGTTGCGCAGCGGATAATAATCTGCTTTCCGCCGTGATAAATCTCTTCATTAAGCTCGATTTCGTCGTCAGAAACATTATCATCATAGACAAATTTCTTGTTATTTTCCGCCTCAAGTATCTCGCGAACAACATCAATGCCCTCAAAATCATAGTACTTATTATAATTGATGCAGTATTCATATTCTATATCATCGGAAAAATCAAAATCCATAAGGAAATATTTCATTGATTCATGCTTATACCCCTTGTAATACTTTTTCTCGTCCCATATCCCTTTTTCGTCAAAGAAACAAGTCTTACCGTCAACTCTTGCCCAGCCTGTACGCATATAGCCGTCCTGACCTGCATAATATTTCCCGCTTTTGGTCTTGTTCCATCTTTCTTTCAGCATAACGCCGTTTTTATAGTAACGTCTGCCTTTTGAGGATTTTGTCCAGCCTGTATACTTTCCTTGGCACACGCCGTCGGACGAAAACTTATAGCGGATACCGTTTATATCGCAGGACTTTGTGACCATAACTCCATTTGACTTAAAATAATATGTTTCTCCGTCAATTTCCGTCCAGCCTGTTGCATAACTACCGTCGGACTCTGCATAGTATGTTTTTCCATTCCGAGTCTCCCAATCTGCTAATGCGGTTGTTGAGAAAACACTTGTTGTAAGAATCGCGGCTGCAATAACAGCATAAATTTTCTCTTTAATATTTTTGGACATTAAGCCACCTCCAAAGCGTCAATGCAGTCATCATATACGCCGCCTGGAATATCAATAATAGAGTTATCTCTCGCTGCTATCATTATATCATCATTTTCATTTTTTGCAAATAGCATAATATACCTATTTATTTCAGAGTCGCTTTGCTTTTGCTGCAAAAAAGAAAGGCTGCACAGCTCGTCGCTGCTCAGCCTTTCGTTACATACGATAAACTCCCTTAAACGGCGGACAGTTTTCGCTTATCGGGTCAGGATAAATAACTTTCCAGCATTTCAAAAATTTCATACACAGCTGTTCCTGGAGTACACTGTGACGGTGGCAGTCCTTCGTTATTGGCTTCTATGCGTTTTGCATTATCTATTGCACTTTTTATATTGGGTTTCAGCAGTGCATAAATATCTTCACGATTTTTCTCATATTTAGAGCCTAAGCGTTCTGTCAACTTGGGATAGTATTCTTTTCTATGAATAGCAGAATCTAACGCCATAAAATGCAGCAAAAACCAGTATTCAATGCATTCATTTGACCACAAAGCATGATAAATCACAGAATTCCCATTTCCTGATAACGACTTGCATTTAGAATATGTGTTGTCAAAATCATCTTTAGGAAAATCGTCCTTATCATAAGCTAACCATATATGCTTGTATTTATCGGGGTCTTTTTCTGCAATTTTTTGTGCACGTTCAAGCAAGGCAAGTGTATTTGCGCCTTGACCCACTCCCTCAATGACAATAGAAATTCTTCCCCTGTATAAGCGGTTAATATCTTCCTTAAGCCCTTCAAAATATTGTGGTTCTGTTTTAGTGCCTTCGGTTACTATAAGATGATATTCGGGTGCAATAGTGATACGCCTGTCACGGCGGTCGGACATCCACTTCTTATTTGAGTCGCTTTTCTTGCGAGGCTTCATTGACATATAATCACTTCCAATCCATCATGTTCTGGAAGTATGGGTCTGCGCCATAACGTCCCTCAAGATATTGCTTGTCAAATGCCGCACTTGGCTGTATATGATTGCCGCTTTCATCTCTCATTTCATAGAGTGAATACAAATCGCTCGACTCATCATCAAGCTTACAGGCAAACCATATTTCATCTGTGCGGAAAACCGAACTTTTCATCGTTGAAATATCGTGTGAAGTAAATAACAGCTGTGCATTTTGTGTATTGATTTCAGGATTCTTGAAAAGCATTATAATGAATTTCAGCAGCTTTGGGTGCAGCTTAGCGTCCAGTTCATCAAAAACAAGCAGTCTGCCCTCTGATAATGCGATAATCACAAGCGGGAGAACATTAAACAGTTTCTGTGTTCCGTCCGACTCCTGATTGATATTCAACTGATACTTCTTCTTGTTTACGGTATGCTCAAAAATAATATCAACAGAGTTATCATCCGGAGACTTTTCGATAAATTCGAAATTGCTGATACTGATTCCAACATCATTCATTAGACCTATAAGCTTTGTCTTGAAGCTGTCTCCTTCGCCTATTATCAGATGTCTTTCGGCATCAGGATTGGCGTAATTACGCATAATACATTTTTCAAACCAATCAACAGCAAGGATAACAGAGTCAAGCTTATAGTTGATATATAAGAAAGACAGATAGGGCATCTGGTCGTTGACTTCTGTATTTATTGAAGCTTTGTTTATGCTTGCCCCAAGCTTGATACCATTGGAATCACGTTCAAAAATGGTTGCAATTCTGCTTCTTGTGCCGATTTTACGGCGATAAAGATACTCCTCAATAATTATTCCATTAGAAATTTTCAGGGCATACCTATACTCATAATTGTTATTAGGACGGAAATAAAGCTCAAATTCTGTAGGCTCATTTCGAGAAGTATCGTCAAATAGGAAAGGAGTCCATTCAACCTTTGCTTTTTTTATCACCTTGTTCTTAAAAATCAGGATAGGTTTCATAACAAGTGCATTAACGCAGTTGAGTGCGTCAAGAACGTTTGATTTACCTCCCGCATTAGGACCATAGATTACAGAAACAGGAAGATATGTTTTGCTGTCGTCGCCGCTTTTCAATAATGAATCAGTAAATCCCTGACTGCTTACCGCCTGCATATCAAAAACAGTTTCATTCTTGTAAGACTTAAAGTTTTTAAAAGTAAACTGGCACAACATGGCACTCACACTCCTTTTCCATATATCATTATAATATAATTATGCTCAAATGTCAAGGTATATATGCAATTTTCAGAATTTTTTTGTTAAATTCCAAGTTATATATTCGTTATTTTGGTTTTAACTTACTTGCTTATAAAACAAAACCGCTTTTTTCTTTACTTAATCGTTCCTAAACGTTTCGGTGGCTGCGCTCGCCCTTGTCCGTTATGTCATGTGTTCTCAGGCATATCAGCTTAGCTTATATCCCCGGTTTTTTCGGTATGTTTCAACAGCATGAACCTTTACGCTTATCTCTTTTTCTATTTCTTAGTCTTACATCTATTGCAATGTTACACTTGACTTTTTCACTTTCATGTAGTATAATTACCATAAACCTGCGCACTATACTGTTATATAACAAACGTAAACCTGCGTATTGTCCTATTTTAAAAGCCGTACAAACCCGCGCGTTATTCTAAGAGGTGGTGTTATGATGCTGAAACGTAAAATATATGACAAGCTGCTGACGCTGAAAACCGAGCTGAACGGCAAAAAAGCCTTTCTTATCGAAGGAGCAAGGCGTATCGGTAAGTCAACGATATGCGAGGAGTTCGGCAAAAACGAATATAAAAGCTATATCCTGATTGACTTTGTCAAATGTCCCGACGAGGTCAAGGACTATTTCGTAAAGCACATGAACGAGCTCGATACGTTCTTCATGTTGCTGTCCACGTACTACGGCGTGAAACTGTATGAGCGTGAGTCGCTCATCATCTTCGACGAGGTGCAGATGTACCCGAAAGCAAGGGAGTGCGTCAAGTACCTTGTTGCCGACGGCAGATATGATTATATCGAAACGGGGTCGCTCATCTCGATAAAAGAGAACGTCAAGGATATCGTCATTCCCTCGGAGGAGCGTCATCTGAATATGTATCCGCTGGATTTCGAGGAATTCTGCGACGCACTTGGCGAGGAGCAGATATGCGGATATATCCGTAAGTGCTTTGCTGATAAAACGCCGCTTGAGACCGAGCTTCATTATAAAGCGATGCTCCTATTCAAGCAGTATATGCTTGTGGGAGGTATGCCGCAGAGCGTTATCGCTTTTCTTGAAAGCAGGAAGGACTTCGACAAAGCCGACGTTGAGAAACGTGATATTCTTGCTCTTTACCGCAGCGACATCATGAAGATAGACAGCAAATACAGGAGCAAAGTCCTCACCATATTCGATCAGATACCGGGTCTGCTCTCTCAGCATGAAAAACGTGTTGTATTCAGCGATGTATCTGCCAAAAGCACAGCAAACCAATATGAGGAGACCTTCTTCTGGCTTTCCGATTCGATGATATCAAATGAGTGTTTTCTGTGCAATGACCCAAATGTGGGGCTGTCGATTAATGAGAGCAGAGCTTATGTAAAATGCTATCTTGGCGACACCGGGCTGCTTGTCAGCCACGCCTTTGACGAGAACGAACTGCTTGAAGACGAGGTCTACAAGCAGATTCTCGGTGACAAGCTGAATACAAACGAAGGTATGCTCTATGAGAATGCTATCGCCCAGATGCTCACCGCAAACGGCCACAAGCTGTATTTCTATACGCAGTACAATGCAGAGAAGCACCGCAACGATATTGAGATAGACTTCCTGATATCCAATAACAGCAAGCTGAAATACAAGATGTTCCCGATAGAAGTCAAGTCGAGCAAGAAGTATTCAATCGAGTCACTCAAACGCTTCAAGGAAAAGTACAAAGCTAGGATAGGCGAGTGCTATGTGATCCACCCGCGTAATCTCAGTTTCAAAGATGACATTATCTGCATACCGCCTTATATGACGATTTGTCTATAAAAACACCGCCGTTCAGGAGCGTACCTGAGCGGCGGGTGGAAAGGTATTATGGGAGGTTTGGAAAAGTATGAAGCATAGAAAAAAACATCTCAATTACTCCAACCATCTCAGAGAAGTAATGCCGGAAGTTAACAGATCCGTCAGG
>USOZ01000097.1 GCA_900556525.1 uncultured Oscillospiraceae bacterium
TATTTTCTGCGGCAGCCTTCAATACGGAAATCTTGCGAAACTCCCGCCGGAGGATTATGAAAGCACATTTTATGCAGCGACAACGATATTCGGACCGTTTGGCACTATACTTTTGAGTATAATGCAGCCGTTTATACTTACAAATTATATCAACAGACAAAGCGGCTGGTACAGATTTATCTACACAACGTCCATCTCGGAGAGCCGCGTTGCGCTCGTGAGCCTGCTCGAAAGAGTCGGATTTTCGGTTTTCTGCCTGATTATCGGACTGATAAGTACACTATGCTGCTACGGGATAGCAGGGCGCGAGGTTACCGCCGACGATATACTTATTATTCTTGTGGGCTTGCTTCTGACAACGTTTTTATCGCTTCTGCCTACAAGCTATATCATGAAAACAAAGGACGGCGAGGTATTTTTCGACCTAGTGATAATCTTTGCCGCAGCAAGCGCGGCATTTGTAGGCGCTCTTTGCTACGCAAACGGAAATCTACTGCGAATTGAAAAGCTGTTGAACGTATTATCCGAAAAGATGGGGCTGATATGCCTTATAATTGCCGCTGCCGACATTGCCGTTTTCTTTATCTCGTGGGCGGCTGCGACCCATATTCTAAAAAAACGTAAATTCTGAGGGGGATATTATGCTTGCGATAGTTTACAAAAACCTTATTGAAACCCGTAAATCTCTGCTGATATTGCTTGGTGGAATTTCATTTATATTTGTTGATTTTTTCATTTCTTTGATTATAACTACCGACAACAGCGACAATAAAAACCTTATTGTTTCAGTTTTGCTTGGACTCGGAATGGCCTGCACTTACCTGATACTGAGTCAGGGACAATCCTCGCTTGTCGGCTGCGACCAAACCTCGCGTTTTTACGGCTTTATCTTCTCCGCCCCTAACGGCAGGTTTAAATTTATCGCCGCCAAATATGTCGGAATGTTTCTGCTAAGCGCCGTTGAAACGCTGATTTTCGTGATTGCCATAAAGCTGCTCGACTGCGGAATGAGCCCGCTCGTTCCCGTTATTTTAACGCTTTTTCAGCTCACCATGCGCGCGCTCGAGACCCCGTTTCTTATCGCTTTCGGAGAAAAGGTGGGAGGGAGCGTAAAGGGCTGCATTTTTGGCGGCATTGCGATGGTGATCGTGATCTATAAGCTTTACGGCGACAACACGCCTTCCGCCGAAGATATTATTTCATGGGCGGCAAACAATCTCTTTAAAATTCTCGGCGATAAAAACACGTTTTACCTCTGGCTTGGGATAATTGCTGCGGCGGTGCTTGCGATTTACACCGCGTCAATGTTCATATCATTCTCGCTTTCAAAAAAGGGCGCAGTCAGATTCGCGGACAGCGAAACCGAATAATACAACAGCACCGTGCATTACCCGCGCGGTGCTGTGTTGTATTCTTTCCAAAAATTCTCCGCGACCTGTGCGAACGGCACTATCGGCGACGGTTTTTCGGGGTGCGCCGAAAGGCACTTCTCCATATAAACCATGTCGTACCACGTCCCGAATTTATACCCGCACTTGTGAAACTGCCCCACGAAGCGATAGCCCATGTGCGCATGAAAATCCACGCTGTTTCGGGTCAGGTACTTATCCTCGACCTCGGGAAAACCGATACACGCAACCAAATTTACAATATTCAGCATACCCAGAGCAAGCTCCAGCGCGCCGTAAAGCTCTTTTCCCGCGCCCTTCCCTCTTGCGTCCTTGTCAAGATATATCGTTGTTTCAGCCGCATAATCGTAAGCCTTTCGCGGGTGAAATCTTCCCGCATAGGCGTATCCGATGATTTTCCCGTCGTGAACTGCTGCAAAATACGGGTAATTTTCGAGCGTTGCGCGAATCCGTCCGCGAAATTCCTCAACGCTCGGCACGTCATATTCAAAGGTTATCGCCGTATTTTTTACATAATGCGAATAAATTTCAAGAAGGCGCGGTGCATCGTCCTCATTCACAAGCCGTATCATGCCATGTTTTCCTTTCCTTTATTCCACACCTCGCGCGTTATCCCGTAATCGACCGAAAGTTCGTTTTCGTCGTCGGTGAACTCCTCTATGAGGCTCATTCCGCTTGACAGCGCGACCGCAGACGAAGCGGCATTTTCCTTTTTCATGTACGAAAAAATCTCTCCGAACGGCATAATTTCAAAAGCCGTATCGCGGCGTGCGCGCGCCGCTTCTTTCGCATATCCGCGCCGCTGAAAGCGCTTTGCGATATGATAGCCTATTTCGGGGCGGATAAAACCGTTTATATTCTGCATTGTAAGCCCGCAGTCGCCGATAACTTCACCGGTCTCTTTAAGAACCACCGCCCACAGCCCGAAGCCGAACACCCGATAACGCTCGATATTACGCGTTATCCAGCCCCGCACTCGGCTTTCGTCAAAGGTGTAAGGATAATGCCGCATTATGTCCGAATCGCCGAGGACTTCGTAAAGTGCGCCGAAGTCGTCCTCGGTCATTTCCCTTAAAATAAGCCTTTTTGTTTCAATTTTCATCGCCGCCCTCCGTGTGTGCAAAACGGCGGCAAGCCGTTTGGTAATTATTCGCCGTGAACCTTGCGCCAGTCCGCATTTGAAACAAACTCCTCGATAAAAGCTTCCGTTTCCTTTTGCTCAGCGGCTTTGTATTCCTCGATCTGCTGTTCCTCCAGCTTTTCGAGCTTCGACACCTCTTTCGTTGCCTCAACGACTACCTCAAGCTGCCGCTCTATCTCGCGTTCCTTGAGCATTATCTGATGCCGCTTCATGTGCAGCTCCTGCTGTTTCGCCGCAATGTAGCGTTTATGGACGGATATATCGAGCGGAGTAGTGCCGCGCTCGTACATTTCCACAAGCTCACGGTTCAGCCGCGCAAGCTCCTCAAGTATATCCTCAAGCTCCGCCTGAAGCCTGTTGAGCTGTCCGCGCAGATCCGCAAGCGAGCCTTTTTCCGTTTCAAGCACCTGCTCGCGGTACTGTTTAAGCCGTTCGAGCGTAAAAACAAATTTCTTCAAAGGCTATTCCTCAATTTACCGCCTCTTTAAGCAGTTGTATCGTTTCTTCGAGCGAAAAGCTCTCGTTCGTTCCCTGCGTTAAAAAGTCGTTTATTTTATCAATTTTGCTTATCGCTTCGTCAAGTTTCGGGTTTGTTCCCGCCTTGTACGCGCCGATCGAGATAAGGTCGGAGTTGGTATTGTAAAGCGCAAGCAGGTTTCGCAGCTTTCCAGCCGCTTCAATATGCGATTTTTCGCATATTATCGACATAAGACGCGAAACGCTCGGAAGAATGTCGATAGCGGGATAATGGTTCTGCGCCGCGATCTTTCGCGACAATATTATATGTCCGTCAATGATACCGCGGACGGTATCCGCGATAGGCTCGTTCGTGTCGTCGCCCTCGACGAGAACCGCATAGATCCCCGTGATACTGCCCTTTTCAAAACAGCCCGCGCGTTCAAGCAGCTTCGGAAGCGCGGAGTAGATCGACGGCGTATAACCGCGCGCAATAGGCGGCTCGCCTGTAGACAGTCCAACCTCACGGTTCGCCATTGCAAAACGCGTCAGATTGTCCATCATAAGCAGCACGTCCTTACCCTGACTCATGAAATACTCAGCTATAGCAGTTGCAGTCATGGGGCATTTTGCGCGCATCATTGCGGGCTGGTCAGACGTTGCTACAACAACGACAGAGCGCGCCATTCCCTCATCGCCAAGGTCGTTTTCGATAAATTCGCGAACCTCACGACCTCGTTCGCCAACAAGTGCGATAACGTTAATGTCCGCCTTGACCTTTCGGGCAATCATACCCATAAGCGTACTTTTTCCGACGCCCGAACCCGCGAAAATACCGATACGCTGCCCCTTTCCGAGCGTGAGCAAGCCGTCGATTGCCTTTACTCCAAGTTCGATAGGTTCGGATATTTTCGGACGCGTGAGCGGGTTTACGGGGTTTCCCGAAATTGAAACGCTGTCGGTGTAATTTATCGCCCCGCCGCCGTCGATTGGGTTTCCGATAGCGTCGATAATTCGCCCGATAAGCGCATTTCCCGTCTTTACCATAAGCTTCGCGCCCGTGTTGTCAACAATGCTTCCCGGACCAACGCCCTCAATGTCGGTGTACGGCATCAGAAGAACCTTGTCCGACTGAAACCCGACGACTTCGGCGTGGATAAAGCTCTTCATATCCTTTGAATATATACGGCAGACGTCGCCGATATTACATTCGGGGCCGCTCGCCTCGATCGTCATGCCGACGATTTTTTCGATTTTTCCCATATAGCGGTAAGCGTCGAGCTTTTCAAGCTCCTGCCTGAATCCCTGTAAATCCATCAGCTTTCCTCTTCCTCCGCCGAGCTTTCCATAGCCCTCATCTTCCCACGGATAAGCTCGTTCAGGTTCTTGTCGCGGTATTTTCCCTTTCCGAGCTGTTCGATCATTTTAAGCTGCGTGGGAACGCCCGCGTCGGTTATCTCCGCGCCGTCGTCGAGAATCAGCGTACCCTCGGGAGCGTCCTTGAGAATTTCAATTTCAACGTTCGTTCCGGGGCGGAACGCTTCCGCGAGAACTGCGTCGTCGATTTCGGCAGTTTCCGAAATGTCCAGCGACGAAAGTGAAATTTTCACGTTCTTGCTGTTGCGATAGCGCTTACCCGCTTCCTTTATCATCTTTGAAATAACCGCCTTATCTTTCTGTTTCAGGCTGTTTATGGTTATTTTCTGGGCAATATCAAAAATCGTATCGAAAAGCTGATTTTCATATTCGCGGAAAATTTGCTCTTTTTCGGCAATTATCTGTTCGTTTATAGATTTAAGTTCAACAAGAGTATCCTTACACTTTTTCAGCGCGGCAACATACCCCTCGTCATACCCTTTTTTATGACCGTCGTCATAGCCCTGCTTTCTGCCCTCGTCCGCAGCGTCGTTCTTTATCTGTTCAGACTTTTCATTCGCTTCATCAATAGTCTGCTGCGCCATTTCGCGCGTTTTTTCATAAACCTCGGCTGCCTTTTCCTTCGCGCGAATCATAAACTGCTCCGCCTCGTCCGAGTATTTGCTGCGCAGCTCCTCGCACTCCCGAAGCATACGTTCGCGTTCAAGCAATATTTCCTGTTCACTTACCGCGCTTTCCTTGATTTCCTGCTTCGGCTCGTTTTTTTCGGGTTCAGGCTCGCTTTGCGGCATTTCCTCCAAAGGCTTTGCTTCGGAAACAGCCGGCTTTTCCGTTTCGCTTTCGTCCACTTCCTCAAGCGGGATACCAACGGTCGGGTGCTGACCATAGATAGTTTTCATTATCGGCTCGTCGCCGCCCGAAACGGGAATATAGCCGAAGCCAAATCCGCCTTTAATAACACCTGCCATGTTCGCACCTCCGAAAAAGTAATGCTGCTATAACGAAAAACGACGGGCAGACAGCTTTTTCGCCGCGCCCGCCGAAACATATATTATGCGATGATCTCGTCGCTTCCGCTGCCCTTTGAAATTGTGAGCGCGCCTTCGTCCTCAAGCCGCCGTATGATCGCAACGATACGCTGCTGAGCCTCTTCGACGTCGCGCATACGCACATTGTGCAGATATTCGACGTCCGTCTGGGTGGACTCCTTGCTTCTCGACGACATATTTGCGTAAATGACCTCGGCAACCTCGGCTGTCGAACCCTTTATCGCGATAGCGAGATCCTTCGGGTCGACCTGCGGGATAAACGCCTGAATCGACATCGAATCGAGGTGAACAATATCCTCGAAAACGAACATCTTCTGACGAATCTCCTCGGCGAGTTTCGGGTCGCGCAGGTTGAGTTCGTCGAAAATGAACTTCTCCGTCGAACGTTCTACCTTGTTGAGGACATCCGCTATGTAGTTTACGCCGCCAACGTCCATATTTTCCGTCGTGGCGAGGTTTGCGAATTTCTTTTCGAGCGTTGCTTCAATGCTCTTGATAACGTCGGGCGAAGCCGACTCCATTTTTGCAATACGTTCAACGACTTCGATACGCACATCTTTCGGAAGTTCCGAAAGAATTGCGGAAGCCTGATCGCTTCGCGCATAGGAAAGGATAAGCGCAATCGTCTGCGGATGCTCATTCTGAACAATAGCAAGCAGGTTCTTATAATCGGCTTTTCTCACAAAGGAGAACGCTTTTGTTTTAAGCTGCTTTGTTATTTTTTCAAAAAGTGCGTTTGCCGCCTGAGTTCCGAAAGCCTTTTCGAGGATTTCGCGCGCATATTCCACGCCGCCCTCGGAAATTACCTTCTGCGTCAGGCATATCTCATAGAAATCGTTAAGCACCTCGTCAACGACCTCTACGGGCCAGTAATCCATCTTTGCAACTTCAAGCGTCAGCTTTTCTATTTCTTCATCGGTAAAAAACTTGAATACACTAGAGGCATTTTCCGTTCCGAGAGCAGAAATAACCATCGCCGCTTTCTGAACCGCGGTAATTTGTCCCGGAGCCGCCTGTTGTTCCGCCATATTATTCCCTCCTGTCGGAAAATCTCACAATTACTCGTCGCTTTTAAGCCATGTACGAATAAGCTGTGCAACAATTTCCGGGTTTGTCTTTGAAAAGTCTCTGATTTCCTTTTTCAGCATTGCTTCGCGGCTTTCCTCCGAATTTTCGGTGAGGCTCTGAAGCTCGTAATTATCCTTTTCATCTTCGTCATAATCATGCTGCTTATTCACGTCGTCCTCCGAAGCCGTACTGCTTCCGAAAGAGCTTGTCTGCGGCGTTCCGCCCATTGCGGCTGCCGTTGCTCTTCTTATTTTTGCCCGCTTCTTGCCTGAGCCTGTCGCAAAAAGTGCGATAACAAGCAGGACCACAAGAATGATGCCGAGCGCGATAATAACGAAAATAAGTGCGTCGCGTCCGCCCGGTACAACGACTGTTCCGTCGCCTCCGCCGATAGCCGACCCGTCCGTTC
>USOZ01000098.1 GCA_900556525.1 uncultured Oscillospiraceae bacterium
TGGCAATGCCCAGCCGTCAGGACGAGAACGGAATTTACCGCGACATCATTCACCCGATCTATCCCGAGGCACGCGAAAAGCTTGAAAACGAGATTCTCACCGCGTGTGAAAACTACGCCGCGCTGATGAATGTTCTTGAAGAAAACGACAGCTGAAACGACAAAAAGGGACTGAGCAAATTGCTCGGTCCTTTTTTTAAAACGCAACATAATCGTATGTGTTCTTCCGTACCCGATTATCTTCGCAAAAATTAAAATCCTCTGATTTTTCCAAAAAAAACGTTGAAATATGGCAAAATTGTTGCAAAACGCAAAGTTTATGCGATACAAAACGTAAACTCAGAAATGAAAACGCGGAAATTGTAACATTTTATTATGCAAATTTACCAATAAAATATGCACTAAAATTTGAAAAAGATAAACGGGTTATGGAAAGAGCATAACATTTGCGAGTATAACGAAAAAATGAAACAATGAGAACACTTTGGCTTTTAAGCCGTTATTTTGACTAATGCAGACGGCGACGGCATTTCTAAGCCCTCGGTTTTTAAAGGCAAATTGTTATTTAATTTCGTAAGAAAAGTTCATTGATTTTTCGACAATGTGATGATACAATAAACACAAATCAAAAAGTGGCATATCACGAAATATGCGGTCAATAATACTGAAAGAAAGGGGTGACGGCGATGAGAGCGGACGTCAATCACGAAAAGAAAATCGTTCTGGTATGGAAATCTACGCAGGAAGCCGATCTGCCTGTTATAGACGAAATTGAGCGCGAGATTGCTCCGCTCCGTCAGAATAAATATAAGATAATCATAATGAAATCAGGCGTTGATGACTTGTTTGAACCGACGCTGTATCTTCTGAGAATGAACCGAATGAAAATGGCGCAAAGGGAAGTCGCGGCGGAAAGAACTAAGGAGAATGGTTCAGAGCCGGCGTAGACGAATTCTTTCAGTCTGTGAAATTTTTCGGTTTGTAAATTCAAATTTTGTGCCGTGGACTAATTGTTTAATTTGTGGCATAATAAAACAAATGATAAGTTCTCGCAGAATTTGTTGATATAGGCGCTGAGGAACGGAATCGTGTTCTTAGGACGGCTTACAAGCAGTATCTGCTTGACTTAGTGACGGAGGCGGTTAAGAACAGTGCTTATGAATATGCGGAATATATTAAGCCTAGGGAGTAAGTTGTATTGAACTTTTTTGCATTTTATGTTATAATTGTAATTAAACCGAGGTGAGATCCATGCCGCTGACAATAGCAATCTGCGATGATAATGAAAATCAGATAAGTGAGCTGCGCCGTCTGCTTGACGAATGGGCGGCGGATAAGCCGTTTGCTCTTGCGATTGAAGAATACATAAGTGCTGAGAGTTTTCTTTTCAGTTACTCAGATAAGCCATGCGATTTGCTGCTTCTCGACATTGAAATGCGTGGGATCAACGGAAGGGAGCTAGCCAAGCATCTTCGTTCCAATGGCGATATGCTCCCGATAGTGTTCATTACGGGGTATTCCGATTACATTTCAGAGGGGTATGACGTGGAAGCTCTGCACTACTTGCTGAAACCCGTAGCTAAGCAAAAGCTGTTCGCCGTTCTTGACAAGTACGTAGAGAAGCATTCTGTTAAAGCCGACGAGTTGCTTATTGAAACTGCCAACGGAGCGACCCATATTTCAGCCGACAGAATAACCTATATTGAGGCTTTCGGCAGAAAAACTGCAATTCACTTATCGGACGATACGATAATAGACTGCACAATGAGCTTAAGCAAATTCTCCGCAATGCAGGTGAATGGGTTTGTGAATTCTCACCGCTCGTACATTGTAAATCTGCGGTATATCAGAACTATCGGAAAGACAGCCTTAATTCTTGACAACGGCGAGGAGATACCGCTTTCAAGACGACTTTATAGCGATGTCAACAGACAGTTTATAGATTTCTACACCCATAGCGAAAAGGACGGTTGAGATGAAACTTATTATAATAGCTTTAGTGTGTGCAGGTCTATTAGCTTTGGCGGTTTTAGCCTTCTTCCTGCTCCGCCGCACCCTCTACAACATGATAGACCGCCGCATAGAGCGCTTCCAGAGCGAGCTTATCGAAAAGCAGGTGTGTGAAATTCAGAATATGTACAAACAGGTAAGGGGCTGGCGGCACGATTACCGTAACCACATTCAGAACATGAAGATCCAGCTTGCGCAGGGCAATTATGCCGAGCTTGACAGCTATTTGGACAGCCTTGCGGACGACCTCGCGACCGTTGATACCGTCATAAAAACAGGCAATGTTATGGCGGACGCAATACTTAACAGCAAGCTGTCCGTCGCGGAAAAGCTGAATATCAGAATAAACGTCAAGGCGAATATCCCGAACGGAATTCCGCTTTCCGACGTGGAGCTTTGCGCCGTGCTTGGCAATCTCCTTGACAACGCGGCGGAAGCCTGCGCCAAACTACCGGAAAGCGACCGCTTTATGCGTATCTATATCGGGTGCCTGAAAAATCAGCTTTATATGTCGGTACAGAACAGCGCAGGAGATGTGAAGAAAATTGCAGGACACTACCTCTCCACAAAGCAGTCGGATGGCGAACACGGATACGGTATTTTCAGGATTGACAGAGTTGCGAAAAAATACGGCGGCTATGTCAATCGGCAGAACGAGGAGGGCGTATTTGCGACCGAGATAATGATACCGGTTATATAGTTAATAGTTGATAGTGAATAGTTAATAGTTTTTTGTGGAGTGAAACGAATTGTGAATGGCATTATTGAAAGCAAAAGCAAAAAGTTTGCTGTGAAAATAATAAATTTGTATAAATACCTTGATGGTGAAGAAGAAAGAATATGTAATGTCAAGGCAGATATTGAAAAGTGGGACAAGTATCGGTGCAAATGTCAAAGAGGGGGAATATGGGCAGAGCGCAGCCGATTTCATCAGCAAAATGAGCATCGCGCTGAAAGAAGCGGCAGAAACATCATATTGGTTGGAGCTTCTTGCCGAAACGGATTATATAACGCAGGAACAGTTTGAAAGCATCAATTCAGACTGCACCGAGCTGATAAAGATACTCACATCAATAGTAAAAACCGCAAAGTCTAACTATTAATTATTCACTATTAACTGTTCACTATTAACTGCGCAGCATTTCGTGCAGTATTTCGACCGTTCGTGCAGAAATCAACACGGGCGGTCTTTTTTGCTGTATAATTACAAGCGGTGGTGGTTGTATGATAATTACCGGCAAAAACATAAAGAAGTATTTCAGCAGTCCCCGTTATATTGCAATTCCGAGGAAACAGGTCATTGCGACTTTTGCTTTTCATGGCGTTGCATATCACATTTCAATTTTGCTGATCTATAACGTGTTTTCGTACATAGGCGTGCCGATTTTTGCGTATGAGGTTTATCATTCTCTTGTATTTATGGCTAGACTATGGCGGCTTATGGGATATTCAATGAAGCTGTATTACATGGCTTTTGTGATAATAACAATCGGAAATTTCTTTGCGGTAATCCCCTAGCGAGCATTTTTAGCAGAATTTATCGGCGCGTATGTTTTATGAGAGGTGAGGATATGAACACAGATTTTATAAAAGAACTTAATATTGAAATGCTTATTAAGATAAAAGAAAACACCTTTGACGGACGTGGTTATCTCAACCTCGAACGCTATCTTACAACTGATATTGATGCTATAAACTATCGTCTTGACGCACTTGGCGACTTGCTTTCAAACCGTATTTTTTTCTATGCGATGCAGGAGATCATGCCGCAGATTTCCGTCTTACAGGAGCTTCGGCAGTTCAGCGCAATGGCTAGTGATGATATTGAAAATCTGTACTCTGTTCGTGATTTGAATACATATATCGAACTTGTGGAGTATCTCTATACTCATCTTAATAAATATCGGCTTAATTCTATGATGTTCGACGAAATAAAAAAGGCTGTAAATGAAATTCACAGCAGCGAAGAATACGAGGGCATAAAGCGCAAGCTCCCGGAAAATATGCAGCTTATAACCGAGCTTAAAAGCATAACAATAGGCGTAAACATTGACGCCGCTATGCGGCCTATAGAATCCGGAATTGTAAGCCTTAACAACGAGGTCTATGTTTCGGGAAATGTTATAGATAAGATGTTCAGACTCGATATGAGCGACAACCCTTATGAGTGTGCCGCACCCTTGTCTGTTCCGCCTAAAATTCTTACAAAGGAAGAAAAACAGCTTTTTGAATCCACGGTAAATACCGCTGTTCACAAGCTGTTGAAATCTTCATTAAAGTCATGGAAACCTGCTGTAAAGGCATATTCCGAATCAAAAATAAACTTTCTTATGCGCTATTATGAAAATCTGCGTTTTCTTGTTGCGGCGGCGGAGTTTTTCTATACCTTGAAGGATATGAACTATCCTATCTGCCGTCCAAAGGTGTGCGGTAAGGAAGAAAAGAAATGCGTGCTGAAAGAGATTTACTATCCCGAATTCGTGTTGTATAATAATCATATGAAAGGTAATGATTTTTCTGTTGATGAAAGGGGGAAGATATACATTTTCGGTGGTGCAAACGGCGGCGGTAAAACGCTTTTCGCACGTTCTGCTGCAATCTGTCAGGCGCTTTTCCAGCTTGGATTATATGTTCCTGCGGAGTATGCCGAGCTTAGTCCGTGCGACGAAATCCTGCTCCATTTTCAGAATAAAAACAATGATGTTTCGCAAAGCCGTTTTATGGAGGAGTGTGACAGGATAAGCAAGCTGATGAAATACACGGGAGAATATTCGCTTGTTATCTGTGACGAGGCGCTTTCGGGAACGAACGGTGCGGAAGCTGTGCCTATAGCCGAAGAGGTACTGAAAGCTATGAGTGCGAAAGAGTGTCGTGGATTTTTCATAACCCACGTTCATGAAATCGCAGGCTGTGCCGATAAAATAAACGCTCTTGATTGCTGCAAATCCAAAATAGAACATTTACCCGTACTTACGGACGACAAAACAGGCAACAGACTTTATAAAGTGGTGAGAAATCACCCTGATGGAAAAAGCGACGCGTCATTTATTGCAAAAAAGTACGGACTTGATTTTGAAACATTGATGAGGTGTAGAGGATAATGGTAAAAGTAACAAAATGGGATAAGAAAAAGAAGAAAGAGGACTGGGCGAAATACCGTGCGGAGATAAAAAGTCGGAAGTATAATGTTCGGCAGAATATGACATACATTCTACGCGAAATATGGAAAATTGATAAGGTGATGATTATTACTTGCCTTGTGTTTGCGCTGAGCAGCTATGTCAACCGCCTTTGCCTGACATTTACTGATAAATATATTATTCAGCTTGCGGCGGAGGGACTGGGTAATACAAGCCTGCTTATCATCTGTCTTGGGCTTATTATCGGTGGTATGCTTTGCCGTATGCTCAACAATATGGCAGGCCGTTATCAGGGCTTTATCGGATTGAATATACTGTATAATAACTTTTCATTAAAGATAATGCACAAAAATATGACCACCGATTATGAAAACAACGAAAAGCCTCAAATCGGCGACAGACTCAATAAAGCCCGTGACGGTCTTGAAGTTCTCGGACTTAATGTGTGTCTTAACGTCCGCGGTACGATAAGGCATACCCTTGAATTTTTTACATATTCAACGCTGCTAACAACTCTTGATATAAGAATTTTGCCGATAGTGGTTCTTCCTGCGGTCGCAAATTTCTACATCGAACGCCATAAAATGAACTGGGTATGGAATATGCAGGATAACTGGCAGGTGTATCAACGCCAGCTTAATTATGTGTGTAATGTAGGTTCGGATTTTTCCAACGCAAAGGATATCCGTATTTTCGGTATGCAGGAATGGCTCGAAAAGGTGTTTTCGCGTATTCTCGGCTACAGAATGGGCTGGATTAAGCAGTTGGACGCATGGAGCTTCCGCCACGATATTCTGAAAACGATTGTTGATTTTATCGGAAATTTCGGTGCATACGGTTATCTTATTTACCTTGTGTCAAGCGGCGGTATAAGCGCAGGCGATTTTGTACTGTACTTCAACTCTATTTTCAGGCTTAAAGAAGCCACAAGCGAATGGTGTAACAATATGTCGGGTTATCAGTGGATCTCAGGCAATATCAACAATTACCGTGAATATCTTGAAACCGAGGATTGCACCAATCGAGGCGAGGGCAAGCCTTTGCCGACAGGCGAATGTGAAATTGAATTTAGAAATGTAACCTACACCTACGGCGGGGCGGAAAAGCCTACTCTTTCAAATCTTTTCTTTACACTCCACAAGGGTGAAAAGTTGGCGCTTGTTGGTCTTAACGGCGCAGGTAAGACAACTATCGTCAAGCTGATGGGCGGACTTTATGATCCGACAAAGGGGGAAATCCTGCTGAACGGCGTGAACATTAAGGAATACAACCGTGAGGAATATTTCGGACTGTTTTCGGCGGTATTTCAAGATGTTTCCGTTCTTGCGACAAGTGTTGCCGAAAATGTAACGGGGCAAATTGCCGAAGACATGGATAGTGAAAAGCTTACGGATTGCCTGAAAAAATCGGGAGTTTACGAAAAGATAATGTCCCTGCCCGAACAGGAGAAAACTCCTCTTGTGCGCTCCGTTTATCAGACCTCGACGGATCTTTCGGGCGGTGAAAAGCAAAAGCTTGCGCTTGCAAAGGCGCTCTACAAGGGTGCGTCTATACTGCTTCTCGACGAACCGACAGCGGCACTTGACGCTATTGCGGAACAGCGAATGTATATGAATTACCTTGAATTTTCAAAGTCAAGGTCGAGCCTGTTTATTTCTCACAGACTTGCGTCAACACGCTTTTGCGACAGAATAATTCTGATAGAAAACGGCGGCATT
>USOZ01000099.1 GCA_900556525.1 uncultured Oscillospiraceae bacterium
CCGAGGGTTTGGGACACTTCCCAACAAGCAATTTTCAACCGACGCGCCGCAGCGCGGGAGGGCGAAAATACGGAAGTGGTACCCGCTTCCTATGCTTGCTACGAATGTTTTTATCCTTTAGGCTCTTATCACCTACTACGGAGAAAAAGCGATTTTGCCAAACTTACGCAAAAGAAAAACGCTGCAACCTCAAAAAAGATTACAACGCTTTCTAAATCCTGTTCAGTTTTAAGTCGGACATTCCTATTCGCCCTCTTTTTCGACTTCGGAAATCTCCTTTGCCGTTGCGGTTACAATCCGTATGCCTGTATCGCTCATACCGTCAAGAAGCGCGTCAAGCTGCCGCCGCTGCGTGTTCTTCTCCGGCGGCGTTTCTAAAAGGAATTGGTCTACGGATATATGGTAACGCTGTATCAGCTCAAAGAATATCTGTAAACTTGGGTGCTGCCCCTTGTTCTCAATGTTCGCAAGGTAGCGCGGCGAGATAAACATTTCGTCGCCTACTTTCTTGCGGCTCTCCTTGCATCCCTCACGCGCTGCCTTTATCGCTGCCCCAAAAGCCTTAAAGTCGTATCGTGGTACTGGTCTTTTTGCCATAGTTATTCACCCTATTACATTTTACTGTTCCCCTTTCTTCTTGGATATGTCTACGTAGTTCTATCAGTTAGCCAAAATAATTCATATATATATATGTTGACAACAAGCTGCTTTTGTATATAATATTATATAAAAGGGGGGGAATGTTTATGTTACATAGCATGCGTATTCGATAAGCATTGAAATCAAAAAAGATTTTTCCCATTTTCAATATGGGCTTTTTTGTCATGCTTATTTTGCGTATGCTATACAACAAAACTAACGATGTATAGACATAGTATAAAAACTATGCCTTAATTTTGTTGTAGTGTTATATGTATAAATGCAGGTCAATGCTCATGTTGAGAATTGACCTGTATTTTTTTGCACAAAAGGAGAAATATTATGCTTGAAAAATATTGGATAAAATGTCCAATTTGTAACGGAAAGACGAGGGTTCAAGTATTTTATAATACGGTATTAAGAAATTTTCCTCTTTTCTGCCCTAAATGTAAATTAACGCATATCGTTGATGTTGAAAAACTAGAAATCATAATCAAAAACTCTGAAAAACAAACTTTTTAATTTTGAAAAGGAAGGATATTTAAATGAAACACTTACCTAAAAGTACACCTACGGAAATATTGAATGACCCATACGGATTTACTTACAAAGAAATGTCGGAAGTAATTGGAGAGGATAAAGCAAGAGCCTTATATGCGGAATTGTATAAACAGCCATTTCACAAAAAAAATCTATCAATATCAACAAAAAAAGTCTATAAAAGTAGCGATACTGAAAAGTATGTTTATGAATTGAAAGACAACAGGTATATCGAAACGGTTTTTATTAAACGGCGAGATGGTGGGACTGTTTGCGTAAGTACGCAAGTTGGTTGTTCTGTTGGCTGTATTTTTTGTGAGTCCGGACGCAATGGTTTTGTTCGTAATCTAACACCGTCTGAAATTGTGCAGCAGGTTGTATTGATACGTCAAAAAGTAAATCGTATCGTTTTTATGGGAATGGGAGAACCTTTATTCAATTACGACAACTTGATTGCAGCAATCCATATTCTTCGAGATAGAAATGGACTTAACTTTCCAACCGACGGCATTACCGTATCAACAGTTGGTCCAGTTAATCAATTAAAAAAATTGCGCGAAGAACATCTAAAAATTCAGTTGACAATATCTTTACATGCAGCAACACAGGCTGCGAGAAACTGTATCATTCCTCATATGCACATGTACGCTATTGAAGATGTTGTTAAGCAAGCATTGTCCTATTCTCAAAGGCATAATCGAAAAGTGGTATTTGCGTATTTGCTTTTACCAGGTATAAATGACCGTTCCTCAGATATAAGGCAACTTGCAAAATGGTTTAAGGGCAAAAATGTTATGATTAACGTGCTGCAATACAACCCGACGAGTAATTCAAAAATTAGAGCACCACAAAAACAAGAAATGGTTGCGTTCAAACATCAATTAGAGCAAACAGGACTTGAAGTTACCATGAGAGTTTCTCATGGTAGAGAGATTAAAGCAGCTTGTGGACAGTTAGCTAATACATATAATAAAGCCAAAAAACAACAAAAATAATTTAATTAAAAGAGCCAGACGCACAGACGCAGAGCCGATAATATGCAGTTTGAAATACTGCTGTTATCGGCTCTTTTTTGATTTTAATTTGTGCCCCTAATAACCATATTGGAGCAAAATCAGAACTGTTGCTTGTCGTTCTTTGATTTCCGCAGCAGCTTTGAAAAATCAAAGCCGCCGTTTCTTTTTATCTTCTAATGAAATGACGCGGTATCACTGTTGAAATCGGCGGCTAAAGGAGGTAGCCGCCATGAAGCAAAAAGCATATCGACAAAATCCGACAGTTATTGACTTATCAAAAAAAGCCCGCCCACCACCGGGGGAAACTACGCTTATATATATGAACTGTCTAATCATCTGGATACTGCTTACAATGCCTATGCGCCCGTCCGGGCTTTTCGGACGGGCGCATTTTGTACGTTCAAAAAATTTTTGAAGAAATTTCAAAAAATCTTCGGCGTTTTTGAAAAACGCCGTATTGCCCCGCGAAAAGGGGGAAGCACCACCAACTTTCCAACGAGAAAGGAGGTGAGAATGTGGAACCTAATCGCAGGGAGTTTATAAAACAGTGCGCTTTCCAGAAGTTTTGTAATACGGTACTGCACAATGAAGCGTGTGACGCTCACAAAGAGCTGCACAGGCATAAGGCAAGGGAAGTCACCTTTTCCGATTTGCCCTTAGACGAAGCGCGGCAGCTTCATACCTTTGATGAATATTTCAAAGGGGAAATCGCCTTTGAAAGAGCCGGGAAGAAAATCACGCCGAAGCTGCTTCTTGAAGCAATCCGTACTTTGCCGGAAGAAAAGCGCAAAGCCGTACTCCTGTACTATTTCGAGGGAATGAACGACACCGAGATTGCGGAGCTGTTCGATACGTCGAGAAGCACGATACAGTACAGGCGGACAAGCTCTTTTGAGAAATTAAGAAAATATCTGGAGGAAAATGCTGATGAATGGGACGAATGGTAACGAACCCGGCTACCCGGAAAATGCCCTTGTTCCCTATCCTGTCATTGTGGCAGCGACAAAGGGCGACCCGGACGCTATGAAGATTGTCTTGCAGCATTTCAGCGGCTACATAGCCCGCCTCTCCATGCGGAAGCTGTACGACGAGCGCGGGAACGTCTATTTCGGCGTAGACCACGACATTCGGGAACGGCTGCAAGCAAAACTGATGATGGCTGTCCTCACCTTTAAGGCAGAGGAATAAACCGCAGCGGCGGCGGGACGCTTTCTCTCTCCCCCTTTTCCGTTCCGCTGCTGACGCGGCAGCAAAGCCATTCTGAACCTTGACAAAGAAAGCGGCGCAAGATAACGGCGGCGCAGCATAGGGCAAATCGGATACGTTCCTTTTGCGCCGAGCCATGCGGCGGGTGCGCCATGACCCTATTATAGCGGGATTTTCCCGCTTGATAGACGAGCGACCAACACCGACGCCGGAAAACAGGTATAGCAGCCTGTCGGCGACGACGCGCAAAATACATAATGATACTCCCTTATAGCCACAGTCCGAGCGTTCAAAGCGTCGCAGGCAATGGGTAGGGCTGCATGAGAACCATGCAGGGGTGAAACTCCCGTGAGGTTGTGCTAACAACCGTCCGATTAAAGCCCCATTATGTTTTTTGTTGTAATAGTGGACTTGCCGCTTTTCATATAGTGTATTAGCAGTTTTCCGAAAGGGGGCTAATCATGGAGAAAAACGATAAATCCAAAACAGATACGATATGCAAGAGTGTTTTCAAAAGCGGCGAGAACACTACTTCAAAGAGCCAATTCACAAAAAAGTGGATTGAGCTTATCAATAGATTAGAACGAAACAAAAATGTTAATTCTCGCAAGAAATCATGACAAGCTGTTTCCGTTATGGTATAATCATAGTGGAAATAGCTTGTTCTATCTCTTGGAGGAGATATGAACATGAAAGTTGCGATTTATTGCCGCTTATCCGAAGAAGATAGAAACAAGCAATTTGAAACCGACGACAGCAACAGCATACAGAACCAAAAGACTATGCTGCTGCAATACGCTATGGAACAGGGGTGGGAACTTTACAACATATACAGCGACGACGACTACACGGGTTCAGATAGACGACGCCCGGAATTTAACCGTCTGCTCAAAGACGCAGAAGCGCACAAATTTGATATTATCCTCTGTAAAACACAATCCCGCTTCACCCGTGAATTGGAATTAGTTGAAAAGTACATACACGGGTTATTCCCTATTTGGGGTATTCGTTTCATCAGCATTGTTGACAACGCCGATACCGCCAACAAGGGAAACAAAAAGTCACGTCAAATCAACGGACTTGTCAATGAGTGGTATTTGGAGGATATGTCCGAGAATATCCGCAGCGTTTTAACCAACAGACGAGTGAACGGTTTTCATATCGGCGCATTTGCCCTTTACGGGTACAAGAAAGACCCCGACCAAAAGGGACACTTGATAATCGACGAAGAAGCCGCAGCCGTTGTCCGAGAAGTATTTACCCTATTCGCACAGGGTTACGGAAAAACTGCGATTGCCCGTATGCTCAATGACAGGGGCATACCAAATCCAACTGAATATAAGCGTCTGCATGGCTTGCGGTATCAGCAGCCGAAAACAAAGAACAGCACCCTTTGGAAATACTTTGCTATTTCTGATATGCTGATAAATGAAATCTATATCGGTAATATGGTGCAAGGAAAATACGGCAGCGTTTCCTATAAGACGAAGCAGAACAAGCCCCGTCCCAAAAGTGAGTGGTATGTCGTAGAGGGTACGCATGAGCCGATTATAGATCGTGAGTTATGGGACAGAGTACAGGCGTTAATCGAACAGAGGGCAAAGCCCTTTGACGTTGGCACAGTCGGTTTATTTGCAAGAAAAGCCCGGTGCGCTAACTGCGGTTACACCATGCGTTCATCAAAGTCTGCACCGGGGCGCGGAAGCAAACATTATTTACAATGCTCCAACCGCCATGTGGCAAAGGACGCTTGTATCGGCTCTTTTATCTCTGTTGATAAATTGGAAAGGCTTGTAATAGATGAGCTTAACCGTTTAGCAACCGATTATCTTGACAAAGACGAGTTAGAACAGAACATTGAGTTTTGCGACAACTTACAGGAGCAGAAAGCCCGTCTACTCTCTGATATTGCAGTCTACGAAAAAAAGGTTGCAGAGTATTCAAAAGGTATTCGGGAGCTTTACATGGATAAGGTCAAGGGCTTAATTTCTGAAAGCGATTATGTAGAAATGTCTAAAGATTTTACCACAGAGCGTGAACGTTTGGAACGTGTAATTGCTGACGGAGAAAAGCAGTTAGCCGAAATCGAAGAAAAAATTGCGGCGGGCGATAATCGCCGCGAACTGATTGAACAATACACCAACTTGGAACACCTTACCCGCGAGATTGTGGAAACGCTGATTGATTATATATCCGTCGGCAAGCGTATTCCGGGAACAAGGAACGTTCCGATTGAAATTCACTGGAACTTTTAATCACAAGTTGTTCTTATATGATTGCAGCAGAGCAAAAAGCCCGCGCCACTTACGAGCACCTTATGACCCTTACCGATGACAAGAGCATTCTTGACCCGCTCAATTTCCTTCGTGAGCGCGAAATAGTGCATTATCAGCGCTTTGGCGAGTGCCTTGAGATAGTTCAGGGCATACAGTCCGGCTCCAAGCGTCGCGTTTTCAGCGCAGGCGATGTATGCCGTTGTGAAAGGCACGCCGTTGGGATCTGCGGGGAAAACGCCGCGGCTATGCATGGTGTAATAACCGGCCATGCCGGCTTCGTCTATCTGGGCATAGCTTGCACCGCGCATGCACTGATAAATCATGGTGCCGAGCATTTCCCAATGGGCCAATTCCTCTGTGCCTATGTCGTTAAGCGTGGCACGGCAGCGGTCGTCCGGCATGGTGAAGCGCTGGGTAAGGTATCTCAGTCCGGAGGCAAGCTCGCTGTCCGGCCCACCATAAAGCGCCATCAGCAGCTTTGCCATGCGCGGGTCGGGATTGGTTATGTTTACGGGGTATTCAAGCTGTTTTGTATATATCCACATATTCTTTCCTCCTTATTCGTCCTTGCAGACGATCATGGAACGGATGACGCCGTCGGTAATGCGAAGGATACGGTCCAGCTCCTTGGGGAACTCGGGCGCGCTGGTGAAGGAGATCAACACATAGTAGCCTTCGGTAATGTAGTTGATCGCGTAAGCGAGCTTGCGCTTGCCCCACTCCTCCACTTCCATCGCGGAGCTGTTCTGCTCCACCAGGGTCTTGAACTTCTCGGTCAGCGCGGCAACGCCTTCCTCACCCTGTGCGGGGTCGATGATGAAAACGACCTCATAGTTAGCGGAAATCTTAGCCAATTTCTTGCACCTCCTTTTGGACTGATGGCCCACACGTCCTTCGTGTGAGCAAGGATATGCCTATGGTGAAACCATAAGCTCTACTATTATACAAAAAAAGAGCGCAAAGTCAAGCCCTTCCCGCGCTTTTCCGAAATATTTTTGCCCGGAATATCCGTCCCGCCGGTCGCATAGGTTTGTCCCGAGGTGACGATCATGCAGAAGATACCACGGAAACCCAGGCTGCGCGGCGTCCCGCGCATCGCGTTCGCCGCGGCGCTCACGGCGCTGACGCTCTGGACGGTCGGCGTGGCCGCCACGGCGCACAGCCTGTCCGATGCCGCC
>USOZ01000100.1 GCA_900556525.1 uncultured Oscillospiraceae bacterium
CCGCCTGATTTGGGCTTACGGCAATCACGAAGGCTTGCAGTTTACGCTGTTTAGGCCGTTCAATTTTATCGGCCCGCGTCTCGACGACATCAGGGCGACTAAGGAGGGGTCGTCGCGCGTGATAACGCAATTTGCCCACAACATTTTAAACGGTAAGTCGATAAAGCTTGTCAACGGCGGTTTGCAAAAACGCTGCTTTACATAGGCTTAACGCGCATTTTCCGAACCAGCCGCACAGCGAAAAAGTTTGCGAACATTCCGCACATTACGGCGGCGGGAAATGTCACAAAGCCGTTCAGTTCAAGCAGCTTCATCAGCGTTCCCGCAATTCCGAACGCCGAGAAAAAAACGGCGAGCAGGGTTATGTTATACGGGATAAAATCCTCTATCGGAATGGTTTTACCCTTTATATTATGCAGGCGCGTTTCCATTCCGAACGAGCGTATCTTCTCCATATAACGCAGTATCATATCCGCGGTAAAGCCGCAAACCGCGACTACCGCAACGCAAATGTAAAAAATCATTATTCGGATTTCTGCGGTGCAAGGATCTCAAAGCGAATCGTCCCGATACGGAAATTATCGAGCGATTCGACCGTTATGCGGAACTTATCGGTTTCGATAGTGTCGCCCGCCTCGGGAATACGCCCGAAAAGCTCGAAGATCCAGCCGCCGACGGTGTTGCTCTCGGTGTCGAGCCTATAGTCCATTCCGCGCGCCTCGAAAAAGCGGTTGAAGTCGTTCTGCGACACCTCGCCCGTTGTTTCAAAAACGGTTTCGGAGATGAATTTTACGGGCGCGGTTATCTCGTCGTCCTCGTCCCATATCTCCCCGACAAGTTCCTCAAGAATATCCTCAAGCGTAACGATACCCTCCGTGCCGCCGTACTGGTCAACAACGACAGCGAGGTGAATTTTCCTTTTCTGCATCTGGCGCAGAACGTCGGAAAGCTTCATAAGGTCGGGGATATGCATGGTGTCCTGAATAATGTCGCGGATATAGAACGTCCCGCCGCGCACCATGCGCTCGAAGAAGTCTTTCTGCGTAATAACTCCGACGATATGGTCGATAGTCTTTTCATAAACGGGCAGACGCGAATAGGACTCCGAAAGAAACAGTTCCTTTACCTTGTCCGTGCCGGAATTTATCTCGACAGCGGTAATGTTCACGCGCGGCGTGATTACCTCCGAAACGACCGTTTCGTCGAAAACAAGCGCGCTGCGCACAAGGTCGCTTTCCTGCTCCTCGAGAACTCCCTCGTCCTCGATTTCGTCGATAATGTGCATAAGCTCCTGCTCGGTCATGCTCACTTCCTTGTTTTTGCCGCTGAAGAGCTTGGTCGCGCCTTTCTGGAGCAGCAGGAAGAACGCCGAGAGAGGCGTGAAAACCGTTATAAGTATGCTTACGGGCAGGCTGACTGCGCAGATAAAGCTCTCCGCGTGCGCCTTTGCGATAGTTTTCGGGAGAATTTCACCGAAGATAAGCACGATAAACGTCGTCGCGATAGTTGAGATAAGCGAGCCGTTTTCCTTGAAAAGGTCGATACACATAACGGTCGCGAGCGACGAAGTAAGTATATTTACAATGTTGTTGCCGATAAGGATAGTGGTGAGGGTTTTGTCGAAGCGGTTGATTATTTTCAGCGCGCGTGCAGCCGACTTTGAGCCGTTGTCCGCCTTACTTTTAAGGCGTATTTTGTTCGCGCTTGTGAAGCTGGTTTCTGTTGCTGAGAAGAATGCGGAAAAAGCTACGAGAATGATAATAAAAATAATCGTGGCTATGTGGTCTTCCATTTTGTAAAAAGAATCCTTTCATGTCAAAAAAAATTTCAGCAAGACATTTTTTTGTAAAGCTGTACAATATATTATGCCATAAATTATCCGATATGTCAAGGCTGTGAGGCTATGCGCGGCGCGTAATGAACGTTATATATTGCAGTTTGCTGAAAATTCGCCAAATTTTTCCGTTTTTATAATGAATTTGCACAAAATTTTATGTTGATTTATGTTTTTCGCTTTTATTTGTGGACAAAAACAGGAGAAATGTGATATAATTAGTGAAAACGGCTCTTGCCGTAAAAATTAGGAGGATTTTACTATGACATTCTGCAAAAAATGCGGCGCGCAGATCCCCGACGGCTCTCAGTCATGTCCCTCTTGTGGAGCTTCCGCGGGCGCGTCCGACTTCACCGCTTCTTTCGACAGTCAGGATATTGAAAGCAACAAGGGAATGGCTATTCTCGCATATCTCAGCTGGCTCGTTATCATTCCGCTGGTTGCCGCGCCTCAGTCAAGATTTGCGCGTTTCCACGCTAATCAGGGACTCGTTCTCGCGATCATCAGCACGATATGGGGAGTTGTTACAGGTATTCTCGGCGTAATTCCGTTCATCGGCTGGATCATCGTGGCAATCATGGGTATCGCAAGCATCGCGTTCCTTATACTTATGATAATAGGTATCGTAAATGCGGCGAACGGCGAGGCGAAGGAACTTCCCATAATCGGAAAAATTACGCTTATTAAGTAATACTAATCCCTAATCAATATACAGACAATGTCTGTATATTGATTGAAAAATGGCATAAACTAAGGAAGCACTGATTAAATCAGGTATGCAGATTGCGCAGACAGATTTTTCGTCAGGCGGATGCCGCCCTCAAGATTGTATGAAAACGACGCAGGAATACTTGATGTATTTCAAGGAGTTTTCGTGCAAGATTACGGAAAATATGCAAGCAAGATGCGTGCCGCGATTTATTCAGTGCTTCCCTAACATTCGGCATAACAAAACGGCATGGCTTTCGTCATGCCGCTTTTATTTGCTCCAAAAATGATATACACAAAAATAAACGGCATGACTTTCGCCATGCCGTCTGTTATTGCTATGTCCGTGTTAAACTTACTTGAGTTCAACAGTTGCGCCTGCTGCTTCAAGCTTAGCCTTGATTTCTTCAGCTTCTGCCTTAGAAACGCCTTCCTTGAGAGCCTTAGGAGCGGATTCAACGAGTTCCTTGGATTCCTTAAGACCAAGACCGCAGATGTCCTTAACAGCCTTGATAACGTCCATCTTCTTTTCACCGAAAGAAGCGAGAACTACGTCAAATTCAGTCTTTTCTTCAGCAGCTGCTGCACCGGCGCCTGCTGCGGGACCTGCTGCAACCATAGCGGCAGCGGATACGCCGAATTCTTCCTCTAATGCCTTTACTAAATCGTTGAGTTCAAGAACGGTTAATTCCTTAACGTCTTCTACTAACTTTAAAACCTTTTCTGAAGCCATTTTAATGTTCCTCCGTATTCAATATTTTTGATGTTTATGCGGCTCTATGCCGCGCTCTTACATAAGAACTTATGCAACTTCTTCGCTTTCCTTCTTCTTTGCAATTTCGCTTGCTGCGATAGCAAGTCTCTGCATAGGAGACTGGAGCATGAAGAGAAGCTTGGAAACGAGTGTTTCCTTGTTGGGGAGCTTTGCGTATTCTTCAACAACTGCGGGAGCGATAGCTTCCTTACCGATGAAGCCTACCTTGATGCTGAACTTTCCGTTGGACGCTTCAACCTGCTTGAAGAGAATCTTCGGAGCAGCAATGATGTCGTCCTCGTGAATAGCGATAGCAGTTGTACCCTCGAGGTGTTCGTCGATACCGGCGATGCCTGCCTTTTCAGCCGCTCTCTTTAACAGGGTGTTCTTTACAACGAAGTATTCAACGCCTGCTTCTCTGAGCTGCTTGCGAAGTGCGGTATCCTCGGCAACAGTGATGCCTCTGTAATCGACGATTACGCCGCCGGCTGCCTTTTCGAGCTTTGCCGCGAGTTCGTCAACGTACTGCTGCTTGGACTGTAAAATCTTCTCGCTTGCCATGATTTTTCCTCCTTATTGAATTTCGCTGTCCGAAAACAAAGCAGGAAATACAAAAAATCCCGCCGCTAAAGACGGCAGGACGATAATTTCATATCTTCCCATTCCTCGGCAGGCGGTTTCCCGTTAGCGTCTGAAAATGCAGACGACCTGCTGTCTTTAGAACAGCAATGATATTATAACACAGGCGCTGCGGCTTGTCAAGTGTTTTTTATTATTTTTTTACACTTTTTTGTGCGAGATCCCCTCCTTTTGCGAAGCAAATGAACAAAAAGGCTTTATTTCGAATTTTTCCCGAAACATCTTGCTTTTTACCGAAATATGTTATATAATAATAAGGTATTGAATTTTTTAGGGGGACAACGAACAATGAACGCAATCGGCTTTGACAACGACAAATACCTGAAAATGCAGTCTGAACACATACGCGAGCGAATTTCGAACTTCGGGGACAAGCTTTACCTCGAGTTCGGCGGAAAACTCTTCGACGATTATCACGCTTCGCGTGTTCTTCCCGGCTTTAAACCCGACAGTAAGCTGCAAATGCTTCTCCAGCTAAAGGACGAGGCGGAAATTGTCATTGTTATCAACGCCGCAGACATTGAAAAAAATAAGGTCAGAGGCGACCTCGGCATAACATACGACGCGGACGTTATCCGTCTTTTCAACGTTTTCACCAAAATCGGGCTTTATGTAAGCAGCGTTGTTATCACGCAGTATGAGAGCCAGCCCTCGGCGGACGCTTTCGGAAGCCGCCTTGAAGCGCTCGGCATAAAGGTTTATCATCACTATCACATAAACGGCTACCCGTCCAACCTTTCGCTCATCATGAGCAACGAGGGGTACGGAAAGAACGACTATATCGAAACTTCGCGCCGCCTTGTCGTAATAACCGCGCCGGGTCCCGGAAGCGGAAAAATGGCGACCTGCCTTTCGCAGCTCTACCACGAACATAAGCGCGGAATCAACGCGGGTTATGCGAAATTCGAGACATTCCCGATATGGAATCTCCCACTTCGCCACCCCGTAAATATCGCGTATGAAGCTGCGACTTCCGACCTTAACGACGTGAATATGATAGACCCGTTCCACCTTGAACACTACGGCGTTACGACGGTGAACTACAACCGCGACGTTGAGATATTCCCCGTGCTTAACGCAATGTTCGAGAAAATTCTCGGCGAATCGCCCTACAAATCCCCGACGGATATGGGCGTAAATATGGCGGGAAACTGCATTATCGACGATAAGACTGTCTGCGCGGCGGCGAACGCGGAAATAATCCGCCGCTACTACACGGCGCTCTGCGGCAGAAGAAAGGGAACCGTTTCCGACGAGGAAATATACAAGCTCGAACTTATGCTGAAACAGGCGGGGATAACCGCAGACGACAGGCACTGCGTCGCACCCGCGCTTAAAAAGGAGCAGGAAACAGGCTCACCCGCCACAGCAATGGAGCTTCCCGACGGAACGATTATTACGGGAAAAACGTCGAATCTGCTCGGCGCGTCCTCCGCGCTGCTGCTTAATGCGCTCAAATATTTCGGCGGAATAGACGACGGCGTTTTGCTCATGTCGCCGGAAGTAATCGAGCCTATCCAGAACCTCAAGACGGGTCACCTCGGAAGCAATAACCCTCGCCTGCATACCGACGAAACCCTTATCGCTCTCGCTATCTGCGCTAACACCGACAGCAACGCGAAATGCGCAATGCAGCAGCTCTCGAAACTGCGCGGCTGCGAGGTACACTCGACCGTTATCCTTTCCTCGGTAGATGAGCGGACGTTCAAGCGCCTCGGAGTAAATCTGACGTGCGAACCGAAGTATGAATAAGATCGAATATATCGGCTTTAAAGGAAAAAACAACGCGTCCTGCATTTTGGCACAGGCTATCTCAGAAAATTACTGTCTGCTAACCAACTCTTTCGGCGGTTTGAAAAAAGACATAGAGTTGTTGAACAGCTCTTATGAACGGGTCATAATGTTCGGGATTGATAAAAATTTAAAGAATTCCGTAAGGCTCGAAAGGGCAGCCGAAAAAGAAACTGTAATATTTTCCGTTTTGGACTTGGAAGAAATATCGGACAGGTTAAGCGCTAACGGCATAACGAACTGTATTTGCAGCACTCCTTCGCACTATCTTTGCAACGAAGCGTACTGGTACGCCCTGCATAAATTCAAGGGAAATGTCGTGTTTATCCATATTCCCACTATAAAAAACATGAACGATGAATTTATTGAAAAAATGAAATCGGCGCTGGGTTAAACGAGAAATTGCCATGAAACAAATGACAAAAAAAGCAAAGAAAATCATCATAATTGCAATAGCCGCTGTCGCTGTTCTTATTGCTATGATAATCGGCACCGTTGTTTATGTTGATATACATATCGAAGAATTAAGCTCGAACGTAACTCTGTTCGGCTGGGAAGATTATGTGAAATATCCCATGCTTTCGGACGAGCTTAAATCGGTAATTTCGGAGGAGGAGTTTAACGACAATTCAGACGAAAGTCGGCTTTCCATGTACAAAAAGCTGGAAAACCTCGTTATCGACGACAGACCGACAAGCCGGTTTAAAGGCAGCACAGCATGGTGGAAGTTCGACTGTACAGATATGATTAAAATTGATAATGAGGAATATCATGTACATATTCGTATGGATTTTGACGATAAATTCTTTAGTCCCGAGGTGGTGAATTTCATCACATATATTGACAAGCATTGAAGAAGGGTTTACCGAATCGCAGGCGATACGTTAAAGCAGCTTGCGGCGAAATAAGTCCAATTGCAGGTGCCAGCAGAGGATAAGGCTGAGCCGGTTACCGATGAAGCCACAGAAGCAGAGT
>USOZ01000101.1 GCA_900556525.1 uncultured Oscillospiraceae bacterium
GAGGGCTGCGGACACCTTGAGGACGACATGGGCATGTACCTCAACAGCAACGCACTCACCTACTCAAAGAATGGTGAACACCGTCTTATCTCCAAGGAAGAGGCCTACGAGGTCCTCAAGCGTGCCGAGGATAACGGTCTCGTACACGAGATCAACCAGGCCCCAGGCTTTGAGGATGCCACCGCCATCTGCAACTGCTGCGGCTGTTCCTGCTTCTCGCTGCGCATTGCCGATAAGCTCGTCGCCTGCGGTCAGTGCGTCGAGAACTGCCAGACCACCGCTCTCAAGCTCGGTCAGAAGCTCTGCGAGATCAACCCCACCGAGCATGTCGACGTCAACGCCGCCGCCAAGAGCAGCATGCTGAAGAAGTCCACCTACAACGTCGACTTCCGCACCAACCGTACCGACGTTACCGAGACCGGCACCTCCCCCTGCAAGACCGCCTGTCCCGCTCATATCCCCGTACAGGGCTACATAAAGCTCGCCTCCGAGGGCAGATATCAGGAAGCGCTTGAGCTTATAAAAAAGGAGAACCCCTTCCCTGCCATATGCGGTCGAGTGTGCCCGAAATTCTGCGAGGACGCCTGCACTCGCGGCGATATTGACGATCCGATAGCAATAGACGATATAAAAAAATTCATTGCCGAGCAGGACATGAAAGCCGAGCACAGATTTGTTCCCAAGATGGTCAACCAGATAGGCACAATGTATCCTCAGAAGATCGCGGTTATCGGAGCCGGTCCTGCCGGACTAAGCTGTGCATATTACCTCGCAGTAAAGGGCTATCCCGTGACCGTTTTCGAGAAAGAAAACACTCTCGGCGGAATGATGACCATGGGAATCCCGACATTCAGGCTTGAAAAGGACGTTGTTATGTCCGAGATTGAGGTTTTGAAAGAGCTGGGAGTTGAGTTTAAAACCGGCATTGAAGTCGGCAAAGACATAAGCCTCAACGAGCTGAGAGTTCAGGGATACAAGGCGTTTTACATGGCGATCGGCGCGCAGAAAAGCGCTCCGATAGGCATTCCCGGCGAGAAGCTTGACGGCGTTTACGGCGGGACGGCTGTAATACGCACGGGCGTTTCCGAGGGCGACATTGTTGCGTACTGACAATAACAAATATTAAAATAGAAAAATGTCCGTTTTTATCCGAAACGGGCATTTTTTATTGACAAATTATGGCAAATGGTATATAATTGATGTTACCTCTCGGTTCGTCAGGTCTTCTGTCCGTACGTTGCGGGCAGCAATCAAGGAGAAGAAATTGAAAAAAACAAAAACCAAAAAGAAACAAAAGCTGACCGATTTCGAACCAATCGAAAAACAAAACAGCTACGTCGCACACGAGTACGGCGTTATCAGCAACTGCCGCTATCTGCTCGGAAAAATGGCGGCGTACAGCCGCGGAAGCGTCGCAAGACTGATTGCCTGCGGATTTACGAGCGCGTCAATGGGATATATCTGGAGCTTTATCGGAAAGCTGGTCGTTGACATGATCGAACGTCAGACCGCCGGCGGACAGAGCGACATTATCCCGCTGCTCATTCTGGTGGCGATAACCACGGTCATCACATTTTTTGCCATGTGGGCGAACACATGGCTGACGAGTAAGCTGACTCTGGACTTCATATATGTGCGGCTCATGCTTTGCAGAGAGCGCATAAAAAAGGTTCTGTCTATGGACTATGAACAGCTTGAAAACCCCGAAATGCTCGACCGCCACCACCGTGCAAAGCGTGCGACAGGCGGCGACTGGATAGGCGTTCAGGGGCTTATGCAGCAAATGGGACTTGCTGCCGCAATGATAATTTCGCTGATTGCGGCGCTAGCGATAATCTCAACGCTCAATATCTGGCTCGTCCTTATTCTTATTGCACTTTCGGCGGTGCAGTTCCTCTACTTCGACCACATAAGAAAGCTCGACAAAAAGGTTATGTGGGACGCTATGGCGGGACACTGGAGAAAGCTCGACTATGTTTCGAGCATCGCGGGCGATTTTTCATTTGCTAAGGATATTCGCCTTTACAGCATGAAGAATTTCCTCGCGCAAAAGCACCACGAAGTGAACGAAATCGAACTTGCGCACTGGAAAGCCTCACGCAACTACTGGATACGCAATTCGATATTCGGACACGGAATTTCTCTGATACGTTCGGCGGCTATCTACGGCTGGATAATCGTTGATTTTCTTAACGGAAACATTTCTATCGGCGACTGCACGCTCTATATTGCGAGCGCGTTCCAGTTCGCAAACTCCGCGCAGAACTTTTTACAGAGCGTTTCGGGTATTCGCGAACGCAGCACGCAGACGGACGACTTCCGCGACTTCATGGACGCTCAGGTGACGAAAACTGCCGAAAATCCGAAGCCTATTCCCGAAACAGACCGGTATGTGTTTGAATTCAAGAACGTTTCGTTCCGCTATCCCTCGCAGGAAAACTATGCGCTGAAAAATCTAAGTCTCACGCTTGAAGCGGGACAGCGGCTTGCGGTAGTCGGGCTTAACGGCGCGGGAAAAACCACGTTCATAAAGCTGCTTCTGCGGCTTTACGACGTAACGGAGGGTGTTATAACACTCAACGGCACGGATATACGCGAATTTGACCGCGTGAAATACTACGAGCTTTTCGCGCCCGCATTTCAGGAAGCCGAGGTTCTCGCTTTTCCTATGGACGAGAACGTTTCAATGAAAGACCCGCAGAACACCGACGCCGAGCGCGCTGAAAAAATGCTCCGCGCGGCGGGCTTGGGCGATAAGCTGGACAAGCTCCCGAACGGCTCGAAAACCGAGCTGCTGAAAGTTCTTTACGACGACGGAATAGACCTTTCGGGCGGCGAAAAGCAGAAACTCGCACTTGCGAGAGCGCTTTACAAAAACGCGCCGATAGTGGTTCTCGACGAGCCTACGGCGGCGCTCGACGCGATCGCCGAATATCAGCTTTATCAGAATTTCAACGATATGATAGGCGAAAAAACCGCAGTATACATATCGCACCGCCTTTCCTCTACCCGCTTCTGCGACATTATCGCAATGTTCAAGGACGGCGAAATGGTCGAGTACGGAACACACGAGGAGCTTCTCGCGAAAAACGGCGCATATGCGGAAATGTTCCGCGTTCAGGCTCAGTACTACGTTGAGGACGGAGAGGGGGCTGAAGTAAATGCGTAAGACAAATTCCGAAAAAATCGAGAAAAAGCAGACCTACGTTCTCCCCACGCTGAAATACTTCTTCCCCGCGGCTTGGAAAACCGACAAGGCTTTCTTTATCCTCTCGGTGATACACGTTATCGTTACGGCGGCGATCCCGTTCGCAGAGCTGTTCTTCCTGCCGACAATAATAGACGCCATGATGGCGCCCGAAAAAGACCTCGCGTTTATCTTTACGAACGCCGCGATAATGGTCGTTCTGGACATTTCGCTGCGCCTCGCAAGCTCGGTTCTCGGCTGTCACCTCGAAAAATATGAGGATAAGTTCTTAAACTCGATAAATGAGGAGATAGCAAAGCGCTGCATGGAAATAGACTTCGCGCTGACCGAAAATAAAGAGGCTCTCGACCAGATAAATAAAGCCCGCGACGGTCTTAACTGGTCGGGCGGGACATACCGGATCGCCACAACATTTTTCGGGCTTATCTCGAAAGTCATAACCCTGCTCGGAGTTATTACGCTGCTTGTAATATCCGCGCCGTGGCTGCTTCTGATCATAGGCTCGATGCTCGCGGTAAGCGCAGCCTTGAACAAAAAGAAAAATAAGGTAGAAATTGAATGGTTTTCAAGGCGCTCGGTCATCGACCGCGTTTTCGGCTATGTCATTTTTGAGCTTGAGGACTTCAGGTTCGGCAAGGACATACGGCTTTACGGTGCTTCGGGAATGATGGTCGAAAAGGCGACGCAGCAGATAAAGCGTTTAATGAAAGGCTTCGAGGACAACACATGGAAAACCTACCCAATTAGCATTCTCGACGTTGCTTCAAGCGCTCTCCGCGACTTCGGAACATATTTTTACCTCGGCGCGCTCGCAATTCTCGGACACATCACAATAGGCGTTTTTTCCCAGCTCACAAACGCTTCGGGAGTTCTTTACGAAGCCGTAAGCGGAATTATTTTCGGGCTTCAGGATATTGTGAAATACACGAACTACGGCTATGAGATCGTTAAGTTTATGAATTATCCCCCGTATCTCGAAAAGGGCGATAAAAAGATCGAGCGGCTTGCGGGCGAGCATACGATCGAGTTCCGCGACGTAAGCTTCACCTATCCGAACACGGCTGTGCAGATACTCAGCCACGTTTCGATAAAGCTCAAAACAGGCGACAAGCTATCGGTAGTAGGGCTTAACGGCGCAGGAAAAACCACGTTTATAAAGCTGCTCTGCCGCCTTTACGACGTTGACGACGGTGAAATTCTTTTCGACGGAGTGAACATAAAAGAATACGACTACGACGAGTACATGAAGCTGTTTTCGGTCGTTTTTCAGGACTTCCGACTGCTGGCGTTCTCCGTAAAGGATAACATTCTGCTCGGAAAAGAGGACGAAAGCGAACGGGTCGGAAAGCTGCTTGAGAAGGTAGGGCTTAAAAAGAAGGTCGAAAGCCTACCCAAGGGCGAGGACACGACAATGTTCCGCGCGTTTGACAAGAACGGCGTTGAGCTTTCGGGCGGCGAACAGCAGAAGCTGGCGCTCGCCCGCGCGCTGTACAAGGACGCTCCGGTCGTTATTCTTGACGAGCCTACGGCGGCGCTCGACCCTGTAGCCGAATATGAAATTTACCGTCAGTTTAACGACATTGTGGGCGGAAAAACAGCGGTGTATATCTCACACAGGCTTTCGAGCTGTAAATTCTGTGATAAAATTGCAGTTTTTTCGGGTGGAACTATCGCGGAATATGGCACGCATGACGAGCTTGTTCACAAGCCCGACGGAATTTATGCTGAAATGTTCCATGCTCAGGCGCAGTATTACGTCTGAGCGCAAAAATGCCGAATTTTGCCGCACTTTTTTCAGTAAAATAAAAATATTTTGAAAAAAGTATTGACAACAGGCTTATAACGTGCTATAATAATTAAGCACCTTGAGAAAAGGTGCTTATATCGCGGAGTGGAGCAGTTGGTAGCTCGTCGGGCTCATAACCCGAAGGTCGTAAGTTCGAGTCTTGCCTCCGCAACCAATATGAACCTCTTTAAACAAGTCGTTTAAAGAGGTTTTTGCTTTTTACGAAACAGTTTTTAATATTAAACCCATTTTCAAATGCAAATTGCTATCCCCCTCTCACAAATCCCAAAAAGAAAAAGCTAATGAACCATTTCAATCCATAGGGAAAAAATATCCCAAGGAGGAAACATTCATTAGCTTTAATTCAGCATAGCATATCTCATGAAAAATGTCAATCCGAAACGACAGATTAAATTTGTAAAGCCGACAACGCTTCATTCCATAGAATGCCAATCATTCAAGGAGAACACGCTGTCGGCTTTTGGTATTAAAAGAGCTGTCCGGCTCTTTATAATCTTTCTCGTTTTCTATTATATGCGATAAAACCAAATTTGTCAATATCTTTTAATAAAAAAATAACGTTTAAGTGTTGACAAATCTAGTTTAGTGTGCTATAATGATTAACGATATACCGACAATTATAAAAGCTGACCTGCTGATTATTCGCCAATGGCGAATAGAAAGGAAGTCTTGAAATGGAAAATGAAACTATAACCTCTGCCGTTTGTCCCCAATGCGGCGCGCCGCTTACAGAAGCAGACGAAAACGGAAATATGAAGTGCGAGTTCTGCGGGGCAACAGCTTTAGACAATAGACACAGCTTTGTCCACACAAGCCATAACTTTGAAGATGACTTGAATCATTATCTTGAAAATGCGGAAATATTGCTGTCAGACAGAGAATATAACCGCGCTTTTGACAAATTCAATGAGATCGCTTCAAACTTCTCAAAGGATTACCGCGGATGGTGGGGAATGGCAAGGGCGCTGACGCACAATTTCACCCAAAAGGACCTGGACGAGGAGATCCACACAAAAGTGAACAAATACTGCACCAACGCCATAGCGAAAGCTCCCGAAGATAAGCGCGAGGAGCTCACGGTGACATACAATGAATATAAGGCGGCTGTTAAACAGGTCAGCATCAACATAAAAAAGCTGTACGAAAAGTTTGAACGCAGCGAAAAGCTGATAGCCCTTTCTTTCCCTGCTTCGATAGTTGTTTACACTGTTTTTATGTTTGTGTACTCAATTATTTATAACCTTATAAATAATCCCGAACTGGGCAATGCGGGCGGCGACATTGTCGGCGTTATAATACCTGCCTTGATTTTCGGCGTCGCATATGGGATATGGGCTATGGCGCAGGATTCGGACAATGCCATATTCGGAATTTACGCCGCAGTCGCATTAAGCGCGATCGACTGGGGCGCGGCGTGTTCCATACTAGGGCAAAAATTAGGTTTTACGCATCTGGTTTTAATGCCGTTGGTTTTTGCGGCGGCATTTGTTCCGGGATATTTTATGGCGAAAAAAGCCAGAGGATATTAACGTTTCGCCCTGAGATAATCTTTCTCAACGGAATGAAATGTTTTTATATGGAAGTGCTGATTAAATCGGGTATACAGATTACGCAAGCAAATTTTTTGTCAGGCGGAAGCCGCCCCCAGTGATTGTATGAAAACGACGCAGGAATACTTGATGTA
>USOZ01000102.1 GCA_900556525.1 uncultured Oscillospiraceae bacterium
ACCACCTCTCCATACAACAAAAAGCCCCGCTTTCGCGGGGCTTTGAGTGCCTTGTGTAAGGTTGTCGTTTATGCAACGGTTACGCTGAACTTGAGGTTCTTGGAAGCGTCACGCTTCAGAGAGATCTGAATTGAGGACGAACCTGCTGCGTTGCCGGTTACAAGCAGAACATATCCATTGTTGTTGCTTGTGTCGCGGAAAAGCTGATATGTTACATTCGCGTTGTTGCAGTCAACATAAATTTCGTTTACATCGCCGGTGCCGTTTGTAAGGCTGAAATAATACGGTCTGTTAGAGCCTACTGCGATAGGATTGATAAAGTCGTTTGAGCTGTTCCAGATAAGTTCCTGAGAAGATGTAACGTCGTTATATCCGAGAAGAACCGAGGTCTGTGCTTCGTCCTTTTCTCTTACCGCAAAGTTGAAGTTGCCGGGAACGCTGTTCTTGTCGTAGCAGGAGTTGGTGTAAGTGTATTCGCCTACTTCAGCATAGTTGGTGATATTAACGCCGTCTCTGAGATTTGCATTTACCTTTGTTGTAATGGTATAGGTGATCGTTTCGCCTGCTCTGATCGTCGGGCAGCTTACCTGGTACTTGCTGTATCCGTTGCCTGCCGTGCTGAGGTATGCATAAGTAACGCTGGAGTTGTAATTAACGTCTACATCATAGAGCGAAAGGTTGTCGTTAATGTAGAAGTAAAGGACCGCGCTCTTGAGTTCCTGAGAAGAGTTATTTGCTACTGTGAGGTTATATTCGATCGTATCATTGGAATAGATCTTTTCGTTTGCGCCTACGCTTGAAGTAACGCCCGTTGAGAACGCTGTGCGTCTTGCCGCGCCGAACGAAAGCTGAAGTCCGCCGTAAATGTTGCTTGCGAGAGCAAGGTTTACATTGGTGGCAGCTGCGCTGTATGTGTTGGGAGTTGTTGCATATGTCTTGTTGAATACGCCGTCAACGATCGCGCTGTTGTAATTGTTTGCGGCAGTAAGACGAACGTTGCTTGTTGCGTTATATGCGCCATTGTTTCTGATAGTGATGAGCGGGAATGCTTCGGAAGTTGTCGCCTGATTTCCGCCCGAAACAACTCTGCTGAATGCACGATACTTCTGACCGTTGAACTGGAATACTACCTTGTACTTGTTGTTGGGCTTAGCCTTAACAAGTTTGTACGAACCTGCAACGCCGTTTATCGTAGAAGTAACGGTCGTTTCTTCGTAGTTGTTTGTGGAAGTGTTAAGGAGCATTACGGTGATGCCGTTAAGACCCTGTTCGCCGTAGGAGTAAACACCGTCGGAAACGGAATTGTCGTTAGGCGTGTCGTTCCATACCATACCGCTGATAGTGTAGCTGCTGGACTTTACCTTATAGTTAAGCGTCTTTACCTGGCTGTTGGAATAGCCCTTTGCGTTAGCGTAGAACTTGAGTGTGGTGTTTTCGGTGAATTCAAGCTGACCGTTATAGGTCTTACCGTACTTAACGGGGTCGGTTCCGTCGGTCGTGTAGTAAATGCGCGCGCCGGAAGTTCCGCAGTAAAGTCTAACCTTTACGGAGTCCTCGTATTCCTTGTTCGTGTCCATATCGCTGTACGGATCGTCGCACTGGTCAACGGTAATGCTTCTGGTCTTTACGTCGCTGTAAGAGCCGCTTTCATAAGCTACCGCCTTAACTGTCGTATCCTTATCAACGATAAATGTTCCCGTATATTTTGTGCTGTTTCTTGTCGGCTCACTGCCGTTGGTGGTATAGTAAATCGTTGCGTTGTCGTCGCTCTCGATTTTGAACTTCTTTCCGCCGTATACTCTATAAACGGTAATTGTGGGCTTAGAAAGCGTTCTTACAGCGTCGGCAGCGGGGAAATCGTCAATATCTCCGTCAAGATATTCACGAATAAGGTTAAGATCCTTCTTATTTACCTTGCCGTTTCCGTCAACGTCGGCATTATCTGTGCATATGTACGAGGTCGAACCTGCAAGATAATTCTTCAGACGCGTATAGTCGGTTTCCTTTATAGAACCGTCGCCCGTAACGTCACCGAGCATAGTGCCGATTCTTACGGTTTTATTCATGACCGCGCTCTTGCTTCCGCTCTTAACGGCGATAGCGCGGATCTTTGTGGTCTTTGTGATCTTGATAAGACCTGTGTACTTCTTGCTGCTTGTGGTAGGCGTGCTTCCGTCGGTAGTGTAGTAGATAGTCGCGCCGGAGGTCTTTGTCTTAAGGCGAATTCTGCGAACGCCGTCAGAACCCTTGATAGTATATGTGGGCTTTGAAACGGTCGCTGCATATTCTGCCGTTACGGACTGGCTTATGAGCTTTTCCGATTCGGCAAACGCATTTACGGACAATCCCGTTACTGCGAGAGTTGCTGCCATAATGACAGCGGCTGTCTTCTTGATAACAGAGTTCATAATATCATTCCTTTCCGAATTTGCGTGTGCAAATTCAGGGTTTCCCCTTCATAGTTTCCATATATTAAAACAGTTGAGAGTGTCAAAAAGTGACGTGTAAAATGCACTTTTTTTCAAAAACAGCTAAACTTTGTTAAACATTAACAAATTCGAGCTTATAATTTATGCTATTCGACGAACCTATCATAGTCCTCGTCGTCGTGGTCATGACCTACGCCTATCATATCCCTGCCGCGCACATAGTATTTATCGCGCTGTTCCTTTACACATTCGTCAAGGATACGTTTTACCTCGCGAGGATTGCGTATCGAGACAAGCCGTTTCGACGGCGTATCCGCGTCCTTTGACATAAGCGTTATCGTCCCGCACTTCACCATGCGCTGGAAAAGCGTGAAAGAAATCTGCTTGTCGAAAATGCGGTAAAGCTCGATTTCGTCCTCTTTGATGCTGAAAAAACCGATTTTTGTGTAAAGCGCGGTGTCCGTGAGAATATACCTTGTGAACGAAATAGGCATTCCGAGAATACATTTTCGTCCCGCCCAAAGCACATTTCCGTAATCGCGCTTCAGCTTTTTAATGTTCATTGGCATTAACCCCCTTTATTTTTTTTTTCGTGAGTGAATTTGCTGCGAAGCGCTTCGGCTTTTTCCTGCCGTTCGCGCCGTTTTTCCTCCTGCCGCTGTTTTTCAAACAGTTCGCGTTCGCGCTGTTCGCCGGCGTTCGCTTTGCTGAGTGAAACGGGCGATAAAGTTTCAGGGTCTATACATTTCACGTCGGTATAAACGTCCGACCCCGCAGGAAGTCCTTTTTTATCCAGCCTCGAAGAAATAAAGCTCCTTGCCGCGCTGTATATTACCGCGAAAAGAGGTATTCCGATTATCATTCCCCAGAAGCCGAAGATCCCCTGTCCCGCGAGTATCGCGAAAACTACCCAGAAGCCCGAAAGCCCCATGCTTTCGCCGAGAATACGCGGGCTAAGCACGTTTCCGTTAAGATTCTGGATAACCAGCACTATTATAATGAATATAAGGCACTTGAACGGATCCTCCATAAGGATAAGGAAAGCGCTCGGAACTGCGCCGATAAACGGTCCGAAATACGGAATAATATTCGTTATACCCATAATTACCGAAACGAGCAGCGAGAACGGTATTCCGCATATCGTCGTAACGATAAATGTGATGCAGCCGACGATAAACGAGTCGATAAGCGTTCCCGTGATGAACTGACCGAAAGAACGGTGAATCTTACGGACGCTTCCGATAAAACTGTTCGCGTGACCGACTTTCATCATGCTGTATATCAACTTTTTAGCCTGCGCGGAGAAAAGCTCCTTGCTGTAAAGGCAGTATATCGCAACGACAATTCCGAGAAAAATGTTCAGAACCGCGCCGACAACGCTCATTATCCCGTTTGTGACAAAGCCGAGATAATCGCCCATCTGCGGGAGAATCGAGTTGGACAGGAAGTTTTTCAGCGCCGAACCCGCTTCGCTTACGACCGTCATCATCTCTTCGCCGAGTTCGGGGAAAGAGGCAAAAGTGGACTGAACCCATTCGGTCGTGTTTGTGATATAGCTCGGGATATTGTTTACGAGCAGGGTTATCGTCGTATAAAGCTGCGGGACGATCGCGCTTATTACCGCCGCTATTATAACGAGAAAAATAAGCACGGCTGTAACAATGCTTGCGACGCGGGCGGGCTTGTTCTTTATAAACGGAGTCACGCCCGACTGCGCAGTCCGCGCGATTTTCTTCGGCTTAAACACGCGATTGAAAACTTTCCGCTCAAAAAACGATACTATCGGGCTTAAAAGGTACGCAAAAATGAAGCCGTAAAATATCGGCTGAATCGCGCCGATAAGATTTCCTATACCCGACGCCGCGCTGCTTCCGAAAAAGATGAAATAAATCAGCACGGAGCTTGCGGCAACAACGGCAAACGCCGTTATTCCCCAGCCGAGATAGTTTTTGTTCCACTTAAATCTCATGCGTCCCTCCTGAACAGGTCAACTGCGGAATGCTGATCAAATCCGGTGCGCAAGAAAGATGCGTGCCGCGATTTCTTCAGCGCTTCCTTACTTTTCGGGTACTTCGATTACGCTCTTTCCGCCCATATAAGGTCTGAGAACTTCGGGGATACGAATGCTTCCGTCCTCGTTAAGGTTATTTTCGAGGAACGCGATAAGCATTCTCGGCGGAGCGACAACCGTGTTGTTAAGGGTATGGGCGAGGTACTTTCTGCCGTCCTTACCGTTTACGCGGATCTTCAGGCGGCGAGCCTGCGCGTCGCCGAGGTTAGAACAGCTTCCGACCTCGAAATACTTCTTCTGACGGGGCGACCACGCCTCAACGTCGAACGACTTCACTTTAAGATCGGCAAGGTCACCCGAGCAGCATTCAAGCGTTCTTACAGGAATATCCATAGAACGGAACAGGTCGACCGTGTTCTGCCAGAGCTTATCGAACCACATCATGCTGTCCTCGGGCTTGCAGATAACGATCATTTCCTGCTTTTCAAACTGGTGGATACGGTAAACGCCGCGCTCCTCTATGCCGTGCGCACCCTTTTCCTTGCGGAAGCAGGGAGAATAGCTTGTGAGCGTGTGCGGGAGGGTTTCTTCGGGAACTATCGTGTCAATGTACTTGCCTATCATGGAGTGTTCGCTCGTTCCAATAAGGAAGAGGTCTTCGCCCTCTATTTTGTACATCATAGCGTCCATTTCCGCGAAGCTCATAACGCCCGTAACGACGTTGCTTCTTATCATGAAAGGCGGAACGCAGTAGGTAAAGCCGCGGTTTATCATGAAATCGCGCGCGTAGGAGATGACCGCGCTGTGCAGACGCGCAATGTCGCCCATAAGGTAGTAGAAGCCGTTGCCCGCAACGCGTCTTGCCGCGTCAAGGTCGATACCGTGGAACTTCTCCATAATGTCGGTATGATAAGGAATCTCAAACGGGGGAACATAAGGTTCGCCGTACTTGGTAACTTCGACGTTCTCGCTGTCGTCCTTGCCTATCGGAACGGACGGGTCGATGATATTCGGAATGATCATCATGATCTTCTTGATCTTTTCCGCATATTCTTCCTCGAGCTTTTCAAGCTCGGCAAGGCGCGCGGAAAATTCGCCGACCTTCTTCTTTGCTTCCTCGGCTTCGTCCTTTTTGCCCTGACCCATGAGCGCGCCGATTTCCTTGGAAATACGGTTGCGGTCCGCGCGGAGACTGTCCGCCTCCTGCTGAGCCTTGCGGTTTTCTGCGTCGAGCGCTATTACCTCGTCAACGAGCGGGAGCTTTGAGTCCTGAAACTTTTTCTTGATATTTTCCTTTACAATATCGGGATTTTCGCGTAAGAATTTAATGTCCAGCATTGCTGTAATTCCTTTCTTTTTTTGCTGAGAACGCAGGTCCTCTTGGATTTATGCAAAGGTCAGCCGCTCTGCGGTTACCTTCCATTTGTAAATTTTAGGCGTAAATGTGAAAGACTCGGGCGCGAACGAGATAGACTGCTTCACCTCGTACTGTATACCCTTTATCTTTATAATTCCCGTAACGGGGTTTTCTTCCGTGCCGCAATAATAGGTCGCCGCCCCCTGCAAAATGCCGGGTTCGGAATCGACGGCGTTGATCTTCTCGAAAAGCGCAAGGGTTTCCTCATCGGGCGCGGTCTTGTTCTTTACCGCATTGAATTCCGCTTCGGTTATCGCCTCTTTATACGCGTCGCAGAGATTGTCGTAGCTTATTGACGAAATATCCGCAGGCGCTTCGGCGGTTATGTTGTTTTTAGCGCGGCCTGCCATTTTTTCCGCTTCGGGTCCCGCCTGCGTGGTGAGAATGAGCGCGTAATAAAGTACATAAGCGAGCGCCGCGAGAATTATCACGGTAAAAACAGTTGCAACAGGGTTTCTCTTCTTAACAGCCATAATCAATACCTCTCATTTTAATCATGTTGTTTCCTTGTGGATTTTTTACGGGCGGCGCCCGAAAGTTACGATTTTGACATAAACGCGAGAAGTTCGCGCAGTTCTTCCTCGGATTTGCAGTCTATGCTCATAGTGTACCTGTCCTTCGTTTTTTCTATGCGGACGGGCTTTCCTATATAATCCGTCATGCTGAGTTCCGCTTCGACAAGGAAAGTTTCCTTGGGCGGCTTCGTTTTTTTCGGGGAATCGGTCTGCTTTGCGAGGCGCTCAAGCGTTCTTACGCTAAGCCCCTCCGCGATAACGCGGTTCGCAAGCTCCCTCTGCCGTTCTTCGCCCGACACGCCGATTATCACC
>USOZ01000103.1 GCA_900556525.1 uncultured Oscillospiraceae bacterium
CTTTCGGAAAGTGGTCGATAAGCGTTACGGGCGTGCTGCCCGGCTCGCGTCCGCTCAGTACGCGCGAATAGTTCTCGATACCCTTGCACATTCCGATCTCGCGCAGCATTTCCATATCATAGCGCGTGCGCTCGGCAATTCTCTGCGCTTCTATCAGCTTGTGCTCGGCAGTGAACTTCTCGACCTGCTGCTCCATTTCCTTTTCAATTTCTTCGAGCGCCTTTTCCTTTTTTTCACGCCCTACGATATAGTGCGAAGCGGGGAAGATAGCCGCGTGAACAAGCTCGCGCTTCGCCGTTCCCGTGACCGCTTCAAATTCCGAAATACGGTCTATCTCGTCGCCGAAAAACTCCACGCGCAGCGCTGTTTCAGCCGTCGCTCCCGCTGGAAAGATCTCTACGGTATCGCCGCGCACGCGGAATTTATTTCTCACAAAATTTATATCGTTGCGCTCATACTGCATTTCCGTCAGCCGCGCAAGCACCTCGTCGCGTGAAACCCCCATTCCCTTTCTGAGGGAAAGCGTGTTCGCACGGTATTCCTCGGGGCTGCCCAAGCTGTAAATGCAGGAAACGCTGGCTACAATGATAACATCGCGGCGTTCAGCAAGCGAAAACGTTGCCGAGTGCCGCAGGCGGTCGATATCGTCGTTTATAGCACTGTCCTTTTCAATGTAGGCGTCGGTCGAGGGAATATACGCTTCCGGCTGGTAGTAGTCGTAATACGAAACGAAATATTCGACCGCATTGTCGGGGAAAAATTCACGAAACTCGCTGCAAAGCTGAGCGGCGAGCGTTTTGTTATGAGCAAGAACCAGCGTCGGGCGGTTGACCTGCTCGATAATGTTCGCCATTGTGAATGTTTTTCCCGAACCCGTTACGCCGAGCAAAATTTGCTCTTTTTCGCCGTTCAGAACGCCTTTTACCAGCTTTTCTATTGCCTGCGGCTGGTCGCCGGTAGGCTTGTACGGCGATTTCAAAATAAATTTATCCATTTTCTATCTCCCTGCGCACTTCCTCCCATATTCCCGCGGCGTGCATTGACGCGCGGAGAGAAACGCTTCCCGTCCTGCCCACGATAATGTGGTCGATAAGCGATATTTCAAACGCTTTAAGCAGGCTCACAAGCTGCTTTGTCGCAATTATATCTGTTTTTGACGGTATTGCCATGCCTTTTGGGTGATTATGGGCAAGTATCACGCGGTTGCAGCCGTTCTTTATCACAAAATCAGCCACACGCCGCGCGCTAAGTTCGACTTTTCCGATAGTTCCCTCGAGTATCACTCGTTCGCGCACCATACATAGTTTGTCGTCAAGCACCATGGCGCGTATCTGCTCGTCGCCCATTCCGAGAAAAACTCCCTCGAAATACCGCCGCAAACAGTCCGTGTCCGAAATGCGCATTGCTTTTTCATCCTCAAAGCTCGACGAGCGCAGATATCTGCCCGAAAGCAGCTTTGAAAAACATATCAGGCTTGCGGCATTCTCGCCTATTCCCTTTACCTCTTTCAGCTCGGAAAAATCCGCTTCAAGAACGCCGCGAAGCGAACCGAAGCTGTCTATGAGCCGATGCGCGATAGGGTTCGTATCGCCGTTTGGTATCGCGTAAAAAAGCAGCGCCTCAAGCACTTGTATATCGTTGAGCGGATCAAGCCCATGTTCGAGAATTTTTTCTTTTACGCGCTGTCTGTGACCCGAATGAATACTTTTCTCCTCCGCTATCTCCGCTCACCTCTTTTCACAAATATATGTCTTAATCCTCAAAAACCGCGCCTGTGCTTGCGCTTCTTACTATTTTTGCATAGCGCTTCAGATAGCCCTCAAGCGGCTTCGGCGGGAGTATTCCTTTTTCCTTGCGCTTCGCGATTTCTTCTTCCGAAACGAGCAGCTCCATGCTTCTGTTGGGAATATCAATGTGGATTTTATCGCAATTTTCGACAAACGCGATAAGTCCGCCGTCGGCTGCTTCGGGAGAAACGTGTCCTACAGCCGCGCCGCGCGAAGCTCCGCTGAATCTGCCGTCAGTGATAAGCGCAACGCTTCCGTCAAGTCCCTTTCCGACGATAGCAGCGGTCGGGGCAAGCATTTCGGGCATTCCGGGTCCGCCCTTGGGTCCCTCATAACGGATAACCACAACGTCGCCGGGGATAATCACGCCGTCAAGAATAGCGTCGCAGGCTGCCTGTTCGCCGTCGAAGACCTTTGCCGTTCCCGTAAAGTCCATCATCTCGGGCTTAACCGCGCCCTGTTTTACGACCGCGCCCTCGGGAGCGAGATTTCCCTTTAAAACGGCAATTCCTCCGTCCGCGCGGATAGGCGTTTCAATGTTGTGGATAACCGTTCCGTCCGCCGCTGCGGCGTTCTTGGTGCGGTCGCCCTGAGTGCCGCTTACCGTCGTAACGTCAAGGTCAACTATTCCCTTTTTGGAAAGTTCGCGAAGTACAGCCTGAATTCCGCCGACCTCGTTAAGATCCTCAATAAAAATGCTGCTTGCTGGGTTGAGCTTTGAAAGCTGCGGAACGCGTCTGCTTACCTCGTCAATGTCGTCGATAGTAACATCAACTCCCGCTTCGTGCGCTATTGCGAGCAGATGAAGAACAGTATTCGACGAAGCGCCGATAGCCATATCCGACTCCGAAATATACGAAGCTATAGGAAAGTACACTGACGGCGAAATCGGCGACAAGGAAATCCTCGAATATGAGAACAGAGCTTGCCCGACCTGCGGTTCATGTTCCGGTATGTACACTCGCCGCAGCCATTATCATACCGGGAACTATCTTATCGCAGTTCGGGATAAATACAACGCCGTCGAGCGGGTGCGCGGTGAGCATTACTTCAATACTGTCCGCGATAAGTTCTCTGGAAGCAAGCGAATATCTCATTCCCTTGTGGTTCATGGCAAGTCCGTCGCATACACCGATAGTGAAAAATTCAAAAGGAACGCCGCCCGCATTGCGGATACCGTCCTTTACTGCACGGGAAATCTCGTGCAGGTGCATATGTCCCGGAACATAGTCGCTCGCCGCGCAGACTACCGCGATAAACGGCTTCTTCATTTCGCTGTCGGTAAGACCGAGCGCCTTGAGCAGCGCGCGGTGCGGTGTACGGCTTACGCCTTCTTTGATCAAATCACTTCTCATGTCTGTTATCCTTTCTTTTCGCCTTATTTACCGCCGAATACGCTTTTGAGTATTCCCGGCTCGGCAAGCCTTCCGAGCATTGCGGCGCCTATAATTCCCGCGTCGTTACCGAGCTTGCAGAGGCATATTTCTGTATTTTTCTTGCTGTTTTTGGAATATATCTGATTCGCCACCTCTTTTTTAAGCGGTGTAAGCAGGTTGTCGCCCTCGTTGCAGACTCCGCCGCCGATACAGAGAATATCGGGCTGGAACACGTTTATCGTGTTGGCGATTCCGCAGGCGAGGTGCTTTATGTAGCGGTTCACCACTTCTATTCCCGTATCGTCCAGCATTTTCGCCGCATTGAAAGCGGTGCGGGCGCTTATACGTCCGTCCGCCTCGACAAGCTGGCGTATCTTGCTTTCGGGGTGCTGTTCGGCAGCCTCGCGCGTCATGCGCACAAGACCTGTCGCCGAGGAATACGCTTCAAAACAGCCCTTTCTTCCACAGGTACACTCATATCCATCAACTGTAATTACAGTATGCCCGATTTCACCGCCCGCAAAATTTGAACCGCTGAAAATTTTTCCGTTTATGATTATTCCTGCGCCGACGCCCGTTCCGAGCGTTATTATAACGGCATTTTTCGCACCCTTAGCCGCGCCTGCGAGATATTCGCCGTAGCCCGCCGCATTCGCGTCGTTGTCGAGATACGCTTTTCTTCCGAGCGCAGCTTCAACGTCCGCGAGCAGAGGAACGTTGTCCCAGCGCAGATTGTTTGAATATTCCACAACGCCCGTTTCGGGATTGCAGGTCCCGGGGCAGCCTATTCCTATCCAGCGGATCTCTTCAAGCTCAAGCTCCGCGTTTTCCGCCGCGTCGCGCACGCTCTGAACAATGTCGGGAAGAATCCCCTTGTACCCCCTGCTTACGTCGGTTTTTATCTTCGCACGTCCGACTATTTCGTAATTTTCGTCAACAATGCCTGTCGATATATTTGTTCCGCCAATGTCAATTCCCGCGTAGTATTTCATATTTTCCCCCTTTATCCCGCTGCTGCGGCAAAATTAAACTATGTCCGTAAGAATGATCTCTCCGCTGCCCTTTACGGTGTATTTTCCGTATCCCGCAGGCACGAACGCGCTGTCGCCCTTTTTGAGCTTCAGATCACCGACGGTAAATTCCCCGTCGAGAACAAGCAGCGAATTGAACGAATTTTCATTCGCTTCAAGCTCCGCTTTTTCCGTTACATCAAGACGGTTTACATTGAAATATTCGCTCGTCGCGAGCAGCGTTTCGGTATAACCGTCCTTTTTAACGGGCGAACCCATAGGCTTTGTCGGACGCGTCGGCGGAATGAGCTTTGTTACCTCGCACGCCTTTTCAACGTGAAGCTGACGGGGTTTTCCGTCCGCGCCTACTCTGCCGTAATCGTAAATGCGGTAGGTCGTGTTGGAGTTCTGCTGAATTTCCGCGATAAGTATTCCCTTACCGATAGCGTGGAGAGTACCCGCTTCGATAAAGAAAACGTCACCCTTGTGAACGGGAACGTTGTTTGTCACTTCAAGCAGGGTGTTGTCCGCGATACGCTTAGCGAATTCCTCGCGAGTTATCTCGTGTTTGAAGCCGTAGAGCAGTTCAGCCCCCTCTTCGCAGTCCACAATGTACCACATTTCGGTCTTTCCGTACTCCCCCTCAACACGCATTGCGTATTCGTTGTCGGGGTGAACCTGAACAGAAAGATTGTCCTTCGCGTCGATCAGCTTTATTAAAATAGGAAAGTATTCAAAGCGCTCGCACTTTTTTCCGAGTACGCCTTTTCCACACTCATTTATATATGCGGACAGCGTCTTTCCCGCAAATTCGCCGTTTTCTATAACGCTTTCGCCGTCCTTGTGGCAGGAAAGCTCCCAGCTCTCCGCGAGCTTATCCTTATCGGATTTCTTGCCGTATTCGTCCCTAAGTCTTGTGCCGCCCCAGATATAGTCCTTACAGGGCGCAAGCAGTTTCATAATGTACATAAAATTATTCCTTTCGTCATTAAAAGATTCACAATAATCAAAATCATTACACAGAATTTATTATACCACAACACTTAAAAAAAGTAAAGGTTTTGCACAGAAAAAATGCGTGCGGAAACGCTGACATTTTTTTTAAACACCCTTGAAAAAGCAGCTTCGGTGTGGTATACTCTTTTTGCGTGGAATTAGCTGCGAAGCGTGAACAAAAGAAAGGAAACGTCTATGAAAAACGAAGAACTCCTCCACGGAAATAACATATACGACCCCGGAGATGAAGCGCTTACCTCCGAGCAGATGAAATGTCTCGAACGACTTTACGACTTCAACCACACGCGCCCCTACGAGAGGGAAAAGCGCGGCGCTCTTATGCGCGAAATGTTCGCGGAAGTCGGCGAGTGCTGCTATATCGAGCCGCCTTTTTATGCTAACTGGGGCGGGCGGCACGTCCATTTCGGCAGTCATGTGTACGCAAATTTCGGTCTGACCTGCGTTGACGACACGCACATCTACGTCGGCGACTACACCATGTTCGGACCGAATGTTACTATAGCCACGGCAAATCATCCTATCCTCCCCGAGCTTCGGCTGAAAGCCCTGCAATACAATCTTCCCGTAATTATCGGTAAAAACTGCTGGTTCGGCGCGGGAACGGTCATTGTTCCGGGCGTTACCGTCGGCGACAATTCCGTTATCGGCGCGGGGAGCGTTGTTGTCAGCGATATTCCCGCAAATTCCGTCGCCGTCGGAAATCCCTGTCATGTTATACGCGAGATCGGCGAGCACGAGAGGGAATATTATTATAAGAACAAAAAAATCGACTGGGAGAGCGTAAACGAACTGCTCAAAAAGTAAACATACGAAGCAGTTGACAAAAAGCGTGAAATAGGATATAATGATAAAGTTACCTTAAAATTCTGCATTCATGCAAAAGGATATAAACATGAACAAAATCGCAATAACGACAGACACAAACTCGGGAATAACCCGCGAAGAGGCGGAAAAACTCGGCATTTTTCTGCTCCCTATGCCGTTTCTCGTAAACGGAATAGAGTATTTTGAAGAAAAAACCTGTACATACGAGCGCTTTTTTGAAATGCTTGCGGCAGGCGGCGATGTTTCGACTTCGCAGCCCTCGCCCGGTTCGCTTACGGCTTTCTGGGACGAAATTCTAATGGACTACGACTATATCATTCACATTCCGATGTCGTCGAGCCTGAGCGGAAGCGTTTCGACCGCGAAAGCGATCTCCGCCGCGTACAACGGCAAGGTTTTTGTTGTTGACAATAAGCGAATTTCGATCTCACAGCGCCAATCGGTTCTCGACGCGCTCTATCTTGTTCAGATGAGCTGGAAGCCCGCCGAAATTGTCGGCAAGCTTGAAGAATGTGCGTACAACGCGAGCATTTACCTCGCCGTAAACACGCTTGAACTATTGAAAAAAAGCGGACGTGTAACGGCTGCGGGAGCGGCTATAGCCACGGT